>JAAWSG010000096.1 GCA_022801435.1 Lawsonibacter sp. | reverse complement strand
CGGCCTGGTTGGCGTGGATGTCCAGGGGGAAGGCGGCCTCGGACAGGATCTCGCTGTGCTCCATGGCCAGCGGGCCCCGCCACAGCCGGACCTTCAGGACCTCCTCTCCCTCCCCCGGCTGCTGGGGCTGGATGAAAAACCGGGCCTGCCCCTTGCTGCCGTACCAGGTATTCCCGTTTTTCCAGAAGAGCAGGGTGGGCAATTCAATTGGCTGCAAAACAATCCCCCCTCTCAGATGTGCTCGGCCCAGTCCAGGCTCCGGCCCACCGCCCTGTGCCAGCCCCGCAGAAGAGCCTCCCGGCGTCCGGCGTCCATCCCGGGGCGGTACTCCCGGTCCAGGACCCGCAGCTGGCGGAGCTCCTCCGGGCCGCTCCACAGACCCACCGCCAGCCCCGCCAGACTGGCCGCGCCCAGGGCAGTGGTCTCCCGAATGGCGGGCCGCCGGACGGGTTTTCCCAAAATATCCGCCTGGAACTGCATAAGGAAACTGTCCCGGCTGGCCCCGCCGTCGGCGTTGAGGACGGAGAGAGGGATGTTGGCGTCCTTCTCCATGGCCTGGACCAGGTCGGCCACCTGATAGGCGATGGACTCCTGGGCGGCGCGGATGATGTGCTCCCGGCCCGTCCCCCGGGTCAGGCCCACCAGAGCGCCCCGGGCGTACATATCCCAGTGGGGCGCCCCCAGACCGGTGAAGGCGGGGACCAGATAGACCCCGCCGGTGTCGGGGACCTTGGCGGCGTAGTACTCGGCGTCCCGGGCCTCGGTGATGAGGCGCAGCTCGTCCCGCAGCCACTGGATGACCGCGCCGCCCACAAAGACGGAGCCCTCCAGAGCGTACTGCACCCCGCCGTTCAGGCCGACGGCGATGGTGGAGAGCAGGCCGTTCTGACTCTCGTATAAGCGGTCCCCGGTATTCATCAGAAGGAAGCAGCCCGTGCCGTAGGTGTTTTTGGCCTCCCCCGGGACAAAGCACCCCTGTCCGAAGAGCGCGGCCTGCTGGTCCCCCGCAATGCCGGCGATGGGGACCTGCACCCCTTGGAGCTCCACCGCCCCATAGACAGCGCTGGAGTCCATCACCCGGGGCAGCATTTTCAGAGGGATGCCCAGCTTCTGACAGATGTGGCTGTCCCAGCAGAGCCGCCGGATGTCGTAGAGCATGGTGCGGCTGGCGTTGGTGGGGTCGGTGACGTGGACCGCGCCGCCGGTGAGCTTCCAGACCAGCCAGCTGTCTACCGTGCCGAAGAGCAGCTCCCCCGCCTGAGCCTGCTCCCGGGCCCCCTCCACGTGCTCCAAAATCCATTGCAGCTTGGTGGCGGAGAAGTAGGCATCGGGGACCAGGCCGGTGCGGGTCCGGATATATTGGCAAAACTCCCCGTCCCGCTTCAGCGCCTCGCACAGCCCGGCGGTCCGGCGGCACTGCCAGACAATGGCGTTGCAGATGGGCCGGCCGGTGGAGCGGTTCCAGACGACGGTGGTCTCCCGCTGGTTGGTGATGCCGATGGCGGCGACCTCCTTTGGCGAGATGCCGGTCTGGGCCAGCGCCTGGGTGAGGACGGAGTACTGACTGGACCAGATCTCCATGGGGTCGTGCTCCACCCAGCCGGGCTGGGGGTAGATCTGGGTGAACTCTCTCTGGGCATAGCCGGCGATCTTCTGCTGGCGGTCAAAGATGATGCAGCGGCTGCTGGTAGTGCCCTGGTCCAGGGCGATGAGATACTGCTTCACGGGCGGACGCCCCCTTTCTGTGCTTTGCGTTATGATATCACATCCCCCCGCAAACCGTCAATGCGTGTCAATATACCCTCAAGGGGTTTGCCCTCTTCTATTTCCCCTGGCCGGAGGCGCGCACAGCCGCCGGGAGGGTTCCTGTTTGCGAAAAGCAGGGCGGAGCCGGTTCTTTCCTGGAAGCATCAAAACCTGTTGCATTTTTCTCCAAAAGCGTGTATCATAAGTGAGACGCTAACAACAGAGAGGAGAATCCGCCCTCATGAGGAAGGATATTTGGATGCCCGCGGCCGCGCTGGCCGGAGGCGGAGCGGGCTTTGCGCTGCGGAGATGGCAGCTGACCTCCGCCTTTCAGTCGGAGAGCGGGCTGTTCGCCCGGGGAGCTCCCGCCACCGCGGCGCTGCTGGCGCTGTGCGGACTGGTGCTGGCGGGGCTCCTGCTGTTCCTGCTCCAGGGGGAGCACCGCAGGCCAGAGGACTTTTTGGCCGCCTTCGGATGCCCCCAGAGCGGACAGATGGCCGCTCTGGCGGCTGGCGGGCTGCTGCTGATGCTCTCCGGGCCCTTCGGCCTGCGGGAAGGATTTGCCCGCTTCAGCCTTCTGCGCAGCGGGCTGGGGAGCTTCTCCGCCGCCTACCCCGCCGCCACCCTGCTGTGCGCCCTGCTCTGCCTGCCCGCCGGACTGGGGCTGCTGCTGCTGGGCCAGGCGGCCTGCCGGAGAGAGGTGAGCGCCGCCGCCGGACATCTGGCCTCCTTCCCTGCCCTGGCGGCGCTGGTGTGGCTCTTCTCCACCCACCTGGCCCACGGGAGCGAGCCTGTGCTGATGCGCTACGGCTTCACTCTGGCCGCCTCCGGTCTGCTGATGCTGGCCCACTACGGCGCCGCGGGCTTCCTGTTTGACAAGCCCATGCCCCGCCTGACGGCCTTCTGCGGCCTGTCCGGCGCTATGCTGGGGCTGGTCTCCCTGGCGGACGGGCCCGACCTGTTCACCGCCGCTATGACCCTGGCCCTCTCCCTGTCCGCCCTGGCCCTGGTCCGGGTGCTGCTCCGGGGGATGTTCGGACCCTCCTGGCCCAAGCACCTGATGGGTGAGCGAATGCCGCCCCCGGAGACAGACCAGGATACCCCGCCTGAATCCAATACTTTGACGGAAGGATGACCCAACTATGGAGGCAAACAAACGCTTTTATATCACCACCCCCATCTACTACCCCAGCGACAAGCTGCACGTCGGACACACCTACTGCACCGTGGCCACCGACGCCATGGCCCGGTACAAGCGGCTGACCGGCTGCGAGGTGATGTTCCTCACCGGCACCGACGAGCACGGCCAGAAGATCGAGGACAAGGCCCGGGAGGCGGGACTCACCCCCCAGCAGTTCGTGGACAACATCGTCCAGGGGGAGCGGGGCATTCTGGACCTGTGGAAGCTGATGAACATCTCCAACGACCGGTTCATCCGCACCACGGACGGCTACCACGTCACCGCCATCCAGAAAATTTTCAAGCGGATGCACGACAACGGTGACATCTATAAGGGGACCTACAAGGGCAAGTACTGCAAGCCCTGCGAGGCCTTCTGGACGGACAGCCAGCTGGTGGACGGCAAGTGCCCCGACTGCGGGCGGGAGGTCCATGACGCCGAGGAGGAGGCCTACTTCTTCCGCCTGTCCAAGTACGCGGACCGGGTCCAGCACCTGCTGGAGGACACCGATTTTCTGGAGCCCCGCGCCCGGGTGAACGAGATGGTGAACAACTTCATCAAGCCCGGCCTGGAGGACCTGTGCGTCTCCCGCACCTCCTTCACCTGGGGCATCCCGGTGGACTT
>JAAWSG010000095.1 GCA_022801435.1 Lawsonibacter sp. | reverse complement strand
ATAAACTGGACAAATCTTTTCTTGCTTTTGTTTATATGGCCGCTATCATGATTTGGTTACTTTGACCAGCTTACCGTATTTTTCAAACAAGGCCTAGCCGCTCCTGTCGCTCCAGCAGCTTTTTTGTGTCCTCGGGATACAACTCAGCAAACTGGGGGAATCCAAAGGTTTCTGTATCCAGAACGGCTTCCAGGCAATCCCGCTTTTCCCAACCTTTGTAAGCCGCCGGACTCTCTCCCAATTTCTTACATTTACCAGGCCCATTCCAATTTTTACAAACATTGCAAAGCGGAATATCGGTAATTGTTACACAATCTGGAAAGCGATAGCTCGGGCTCACTTCTTCTTCGGTCAGGTATATCTTATCGCCTATTTTTTTCATTTGATGACCTCCGCAAACAGTATATATTTTCCGTTTTCAATCTTGGCGTCTGTGATCCGGTATTTCAAACCACGGGCAAAAAGGATTTCTTCCTGATACTGATACTTGGGTAGCGCCACAGGCTTAATATACTGACAGCCCTTATATCCAGCTGGGACTGTCAGCCATATTTCCGTATTGCGACCGAGAAGCCCAAGATTGTCAAAACTGGTGGAAGTAAAAATATCGTTTGTAACAGGTCGACCAACAATCCTTAAAAGCTCCTCCGCTGTTGGCTTATTTGGCAATCCCAATCCCAGATAGCTAAGAGCCGTATCCCGATGAAGTACTACCGTTTCCGGCATCACACCGTCTTTCAGTGCAGCATCCAAAAGGTCGATTTCTTTTTGGAGCTCAGGCGTGATTTTCCCTTGTCGGATAGCCATATTGACCTGAGTCGCCAAAAAACCGGAATATCTTTGGAGCACCTGCCGCTGTTCTTCCGGAAGTGCTTGCACCTGAGCAGTCATAGTCTGCTTGACCTGCTCGACTGTCAGCGGTTTACGCCTTTTGGGGCTGTCTGTATTGATTTCAATTTTACCAGTTTCAGCTGGGAAAGTCAATTTGCTTTTACTGCTGCTCTTGCCAAACCCCGCAACCTCGGTCCGTTCATACTGGGTCTTGAGGCCAGCGGCCTTGGAGAACTGGGCGTAGCGCTGGTGGAGGAGGGTGAGCTTTGACTGGTCCTGGGAGAGTTTCTCCTTGTCCCCGGCGGCCTCGTCCACCATCACCCGCCGCTTTTGGGCCCGGATGGTCCGCTCCAGCTTCCGCTGCATCTGGGTAGCCTCGTATCCGGTGTAATGCTGCCCGTCAATATCGACGCCCTTTTCATTGTCCGCCCGGAACTGCTCCAGCTCCGCCTTGGAGTGCTGGGGCCGGTTCACCCCCAGGATGATAGGGAAGGCAGTGTGGCCGCAGTTCAGTGTCCCAATGCGCCGGCGCAGGGAGTTGTTCAGAGCCTCATACTCCCGGTCGGGGTACTGCCTGCCCTGGATGGGTTCATGGTCGGGGGCGCTGTTGGCGTGGGCGGATATCTCCCAGCCGTTACACCCCAGCTGGTCATGGGTCACTTGGCTCACCTGCTCCAGCATCAGCCCCAGGCCGCCCAGGATGTTCCGGCGCACGGCGGCCTCCAGGGAGGTGTGGACCCCGCTCTGGTAGCCGATGGTGCGCACGCCCTTCTCCGCCAAATTTCGGGTGGCCTGCCGGATGGCCTCGGTATAGCTGGCCGCCCCGGTGACCACCTGCTGAAAGGCAAAGTCAGTACAGGAGCGGTAGGCATCCTGGAGGGGCAGCGCCTTGCCGAAGGGGTCCACCATGCCAAGCGTCTGGGTCAGGTTGGTAAAATCCGCCTGGGCCAGCTCCACGGCGGCGGCCACGATCTGCTGAAGGGAGGCGTTCCGGGCGAAGGGCAGGGCCTGGACATAGGGGAAGCGGCGGATATCCAGGTCGTAGCCCGACTGGGCGGACTGGTACAGAATGCGCCGTATCTCCTGGTGGGACAGCCCCAGCCTCCGGCGCAGCTCCTTTTTCAGCTCCCGCTGGGAGACCCCCAGCTGCTGGGCCCGCCACACCTGATAGGCCGCCGTGCTGGTGAGCTGCCCGGCCTCCGCCACGCGCCGGGTGATGTCCTGGAGCAGGTACTCGCTGACGGGGGCGGTTATCTTTCTTGCGGCCTCCCCCAGGGTGCTGATCTGGTCCGGCGTGAGCATTATTCACTCAACTGCTGGACCTGGGGCATATACTTCTGCCGGATGGCCACCAGGTCCGCCTCCGTCTCCGCAGGCATTCCGAACCGCCAGCCCAGGGCAATCTCCGGCTTGAGCAGTCCCCGGGCCACCATGTCCAGGTAGTCCGCCCAGGTCTTATCCTCGTCGTAGAGGATTCCATTGCCCCAGTCGATGGAGACCTCCTCCGGTTCCACCTCATGAGCGCCGGGGACCTGGTACAGGGGACCCAGGACGCCGCAGATACGGACCGCCTCTCGGACTCCGCACTCCCACATCTGCTGGAAGTCGATGATGGTCAGGTTGTAGTCCCCGGCGGAGCTGGTGACCTCGGTGGCGGTGCGCTCGGCGGCTTCCACCTCGGACAGCAGGCCCCGCTTCAGGCCGATGATGTTCTCGGCGGAGCGCAGATAGTCCTGCTTCCGGGCCAGGAAGGACTCCTCCCGCAGCTCGGGGGAGAAGATGGTCAGCCCCACCGCCTCCGGGTCGTCATCAATGCCCACAAAGAGCTTGTCCTCCAGCCGCCGCCGTCCGTCCCGGCCCTTCCGCAGCAGGTCGGCGGAGGCGATGATCCTGGACTGGCCCCGGTCGAACTCCCCGTTGAGCAGGGCCTCGTTGCGGTCGATGTTGCGGATCAGACCCACCGCCGGGGCGTAGACGGAGACGCCGTCCCGGGTTCCGTCCACACAGTTGGCCAGGGGCGTCTTCAGCCGGGCCAGACCCAGACCGCCCAGGGGCTCGGGGAATGTGTACTCCTCCGGCAGAGCTTCATACCGGACCAGCGTGGCCAGCGGCACGGGCTGACCCAAGTCCCCCTGAACGGAGGAGCGATAGAGGCGGTTGCGAATGGTAAGACGCCCTTGACTGTCTAAAGAGCGGCGCTCCAGGAGGGTGTACCAGTACCGGCCCTCCGCGGTGTATTCCGCTGCTCCGATGTCGGTGGGCCTGCCCTCCGCATCCCGGCCAAATACCAGGACGTTGTCCCTGGAGATGACAGAGAACGCCACCCCGGAGGCCACCGGGAAGGGCTTCAGCCAGGCCTCCCCGCCAATGAGGGCCAGCTGCATCGCCTTGCGCTTCCGGGCGTTCAGAGCGTCCAGGACAGCCTGAGCGTATTCGTCCTCGCTGTTGGCCCTGTACTCCCCAAAGGCGGTCTTGGTCAGCTTGTTCACAATGGTGTAGGCGATCTGCTGGCAGGGGTCGGACTCCTCGGTGGCTTCCCGCTGGTAGTACAGACGGAACCACTCCTTCACCGCCTCCCGCATGGCCTGGGAGGTGCAGTCCCTGGCCCCGAAGGCGTCCTCCAGGCTGTAGGCGCTGTGCAGGGCGCTCCAAAGACTCATGGCACACCTCCTCGTATAATAAGATTTGCAGATAATTTTAAGTGCATCTGCTTAGTACACTCCACTTTGTCAGCAGGCTTAGAGATACCCGTGATAGAATAGC
>JAAWSG010000021.1 GCA_022801435.1 Lawsonibacter sp. | reverse complement strand
TATGTCGGTTTTCTCCGCTGTATAAGTTCTCTCCGGGTGGATAATGGTCTTTTTGCCATTTTTGTCGGTGCAGTAAATGTCCCACATGGTCAAAATGGAGTTGCTCTCTTTCCCTTCGGCCCCCTGCTGCAGGCCCCCATAGAGGCCGATGTGGCCGCCGTTGTCAACAGACACATATTGCTCTTTCAAGCTGGAATAGTCCATATAGCCATTGAATACAGCGCTATAAGTGCCATAAGGGATATGGTCCGACTTGAAATCCACGCAGTAGGCGTCATACCGGACGTCGCTGTCCACAGAGAGCCATGTGGACAAATAAAGCGAGCGTCTGTCGGCGGGCCGGGCGGCAACCTGTTCCTCCGAGGGAAATTTGAAAATCTCCGGCCAGTCCCGGCCGATGCTGAAACGGCCGGAGGCCAGCAGCGCATCCCCCGCATAGAGCGCCGCCGTGTGCAGGCCGGGTGTGAGATACTTCTCATTGCTGTGGTATATGTAGAGCTGGACCGATTTCCCCGGCTCCAGCGTGATATCCTTTGCCCAGCGCAGCTCCTCCCCGCCGTCGATACGGACATAGATATTCTGGAGCGTCACAGCCGCGCCCGATGTATTTTTTACAATGGGGCATACTGTGACATACTCATCCGGGCCGCACTCGCCCTGGGAGGCAGGTTCGTCGACCCAGCGCACAAAGGTTTCTTTGGAAATAGAATAAACGGCGGTTTTGAAAGAGATGGTAAGATCGTTGCTCTGGACCGCAAACGCCGCCGTTGGCAGCAGGCCCAGGCACATCACCAGGGCCAGAAGAAGGGACGCGATTTTTTTCTTCATAGTGTTCATTCTCCTTGCATTTCATTTTCAGCCGCTTTTCTATTTGCACCCAAAAAATTATCTTATTCTACCACAGTTTTTCCCCAGGCGCAACAGTGCTTCTGATTACGGGCGCTTATCCATCTGCAGATAGGGCCACACACACAGCGTGAACAGAATGGAGACCGCCCTGTTGACCTCAGACATCCCGCTGACCGGCCGCTGCTCCGAAATGAACTGCTCCAAAAGTACCCGGAACTCCGGGGTGGGGGCCTGTTCCATCAGCTGCTCCACCGCCTGGGGGCTGTAGTCCCAGTCGGACAGAAAAATCTGACTGCGCACCGCTCCGGCCTTGACCGTTTCCCCGGCGGGGTCTACTGCGTCCCAGGAATAGGCCAGGGCCAGGTCGAGATAGTGCTTGACGGGGTCCGGGTACTGTTCCCGCTCGTCCTCCTCCACGACCTCCACATTTGAGAGGCCCATCGTGGAGACCGCCTGGCGCATGGCCTCCCGGAACTCCCGGTCCAGGTCCGCCGTCTCCTCCTCCTCCAGATAGCTGGAGAGCTCCTTCATGCAGCGAACGACATGGTCAAAGCAGTCCAGCCGCTTCCACCCGTGGATATACAGCCGGAGTATGTCCCCCAGCACATCCCCCAGAGGTGTGGAGGCGGGATAAACATTCAGAAACTCCTCCCGCCAGCTCCGGAAGTTCAGACTCAGATTCTCGGCGTGGGAGAAGGCGGCTGCGTCCAGGGCGTCCAGATACTGCCCCAGAGTCATCCGGGTGCAGTGGTAGATATTCTTCGTCCGTCCCCTGCCCTTGGCGTGGTCCAGCAGCATCAGCCCCAGCAGGACCACCGCGTTGCTGGCCAGCACCCCCATGGCCGGCAGGAAGCGAGGATCGACTCCCGCCGGGGGCTTGTTGTCTGCGAGGGCCAAATAGATGCTGCGGCAGAAGCCGGAGTAATGGAGCAGATCGTCATCCATCTGCTCCATATACGGCCCAATCAGCTCATACATGAGGGTAAGATCGTCACACCCGTGGAAAATGTGTACGGTATGGAGCTGCGCGAGCTGCTGTACCAGCCTGACGGCGGCCTCAGGCGATGCCGCCTGAGACCGCGCCGCCCGCGCGATACGTTCCTCCATGGTCAGTTTTTCCTGTTCCATCATATGGCACACTCCGTTCCGAAATTGGTCTGCCCCCCGCGCTGGAGCCGGTTCAGGCTGCGGTAGATGTCATCCCGGTTCAGTTCGTACTTTTGGACCCGTTTGGGCTGGCTGCCTCTGGTGAAGAGGAAGGCGCTGTCCAAAGGGAGGTTGAGCACGGTGGACAGCTGGCAGTTGAATTTTTCAGCGAAGTACCGGGCCGTCTGGGTGTCCGTTCCGCCCAGGTACAGGCAGTGGTCGCAGTTGTTGATAATGGTCTGGGCCTTGGCCTGTCCGTAGAGATCCTCCAGCTGGGACAGGCTCTGGACAATGAGGCTGACATAGATCTCCCGGGACCGGATCACCGAGATGAGCTTGTCGAACTCCGGAATCACCGTGTTGGTGCTGAAGTCGTCCAGGATGAAGCGCGTTGGGATGGGCAGGCGGCTGTCCGGCTGGCGGTCGGCGGCGGCCATGAGGTACTGAAGGGCCTGGGTATAGAAGAGGTTCACCAAAGCGTCCTGGCTGCGGTCGGAGTCGCTGACCGACAGGAACAGCGCCGTCTTGCCCTTGAGGAAGCTCTCCAGGTCCACCTGCCGCTCCATGCGGAACATCCGGCGGGTCCCGGAGTTGGCCAGCACGTCCAGATGCCGGGCCAGGATGCCCTTGATGCTGGAGTCCATTTTTTCCGCCTGCTTGTTCTGCCGGATCATCCCAATCTTCCGGGCGAAGGCGCTGTGGGGATGGGTGATGCGCTCCTCCTCGATGATATCCTCCAGCTCCTCGCTCCCCATCCGGGAGAGAAAGGTGTACGCCTCATACAGGTTGTGCTGCTCCTGGGGCAGCTGGTTCAGGAGGAAGAGGAGGATGGCCTCCAGGTACATCTGGGCAGCCAGGTCCCAGAAGGGGTCCTTGAAATCCTTGCAGGGGCAGACAGCCTGGGCCACCTTTTTGATGTCCTGCTCGCTGTAGAAGTCCCCGTCCTGGTTGACCCCGGCGTCCCGGCAGGGCCGGATGTAGGTCAAGGGATTGTAGCCCCAGGGGGTGTTGGCCACGTCGGTAAAGTCCAGGTGCATCACGGTGTAGCCCTTCTCCTCCAGGTACGTTCCGTACAGCCGGCGCAGGTTCCCCTTGGTGTCGGCGACAATCAGGTTTTCCCCGGTGTGGAGAAGGTTGGGGATCACATAGCCCCGGGTCTTGCCCGCGCCGGCGGGTCCCACCAGCAGGTCGTTGTTGTTCAGGCCGGTGGTCCAGGTGTCGTTGCTGGCGAAGGTGTTTTGGGCCAGGATACGCTTGGTGTTGACATTGTGATACATACTCTGTTCCTCCTTTTTGACTGGGCCCCGCCCTCCGGGACGGGGGTGTAGGGGTGTAATGGTTGGGTCAGGACAGGCTGGTGATGATTTGGTCCGCCAGACCGAAGGAAACGGCCTCCTCCGCCCGGAAATAGCTGTCGGTGGCGGTTTTGGCCAGCACCTCCTCCATGGGCTTGCCCGAGTGGTCCGCGATGACCTTGGCGATAATCTGCCGGGTCTCCATCAGGTCGTCGCTCACCGCCTTCAGCTTCAGGGCGCTGCCGCCGGTCTGGAGGATCAGGGGGTCGTGGATCATCAGGCGGCTGTGGGGGAGCATATCCCGCCGCTGGCCCGAGACGAAGAGCAGCGCCGCCATGGAGGCCGCCAGCCCTACGCACACCGTCCGGACGGGACAGCTCACCGCCTGCATCACGTCGTAAAGGGCCATGCCGCTGTCCACGCTGCCGCCGGGGCTGTTGATGTACAGGGTGATCTCCCCCTCCGGGTCCTGCCGCTGGAGATAGCGCAGCTGGCGGATGAGGGTGTTCACCGTCTCCGGGGTCACCTCCCCCACCAGCTCCACCTCCCGGTGGGAGAGCATCTCGTCCTGGATGGGGATGAGGTGGTAGCCGTAGGTGGACTCCTTAATGATGCCTGCTTCATGGGATGGATACATTGCAATTCCTCCTTCATAAATTGTTGTCTGCTGATTTGCTGTCCCCGCCTTCCGGCATACCTCCTGCTGACGCGCTCACCCGATTGGGGTTCTGGCTGCGTTTCGCCCAGGGGATATGCGTTCCGGTGGGGGTCAATTGTCAAGGTGCTTGGTGGGGATAGTATGCCAGAAAGGAATTTTTCCAGTTGTAAATTTTACAAAGCTTTATGCGCGCCGGGAGCGGGAGGGATATGGGCGCTTCAAATATAATCGGGGTATCGGGCCACCTGTCCGTTTCGGGCGGACCCGGGGCGCTCCTCCGGCCTGTTCCATGCCGCGTCAAAGGCCGCGGCGGCCTCCGGGCTGGGTTCCTGGAGCTCCAGGATGTCAAAGGCCCAGCGGAACGGCTCCGGAATACGAGCGGCTCCCTCCGGATTGAGCTCCCGGACCGCCTCCCGGGGACTGCCCGCGTCAAGCTCCCGGTCGTCTCCGTTGATACAGTACCATTCAAAGTCCTCCAGCATATCCTGATAGCTTTTCCCCATGTTTTTATGAAATTTTGGCCGCAGGCGGAAGGACCCGCCCACATCCCAGGGGGACTGGTCCACGTGCTCCCCATCCAGGCGCAGATAGTCGAAGCAGAAGCGGGCCGGGGAGGCCTCATAGTCCGCTCTGGCCTGCTTTGCCTGCCGGTAGGCCGCCTCACAGGCCCGCTGCGAGGTCTGGCGGAGGTTCTTCTGCGCCTGTAGATAAGCCGCCTTTGCCGCCGCCTCCTCCGCCTCATACAGCGCCCTGTAGAGCTCCTTCCCCGCCAGGAAAAAGACACAGCCGCTGCGCGGGTCCACGCCAAGGGGCAGATAGAGACTGCTGTCCTCCACAAGCTCCAGCTCCTTCTGGAGCTCCGCCAGCTGGCCGGCCTCCAGCAAACAAAACCCGTTCCCGTCCAGACGCCAGCCCCTGGAGCCGGCAGCCTGCTGGAAGAAAAAACTGCCGTCCGTCCTGGCACAGCAGGCCTCAAACATCCGCATCGTAAAATCCTGCTTCTCCCGGCTTCCTTTTTGAAACAGCACCTTATCCACGTCCGTCTCCTTGATGGTGGGCAGGTAATATCCGCTGTTCTGAAGCCAGTTTTTGATCTTGATGTGGAGCGCCATCTGCTTCAGCCGCCCGGTGAGCACGGACCGGTCCCGCTCGGTCAGACCCTCCAGCCGGCCGGCGATTTTGGCCCGGTGCCGTCTGCTCTCCTCCGCCAGCAGGTTCAGGTCCTTTCCCAGCTGGGAGGTATATACCCTGTCTGAGCGTGAGGCGGCTTCCTTCTGTGCCCGGCGGCCTGGCTCCCGGGTCCCTTCCTTCCAGTCCAGCCCTTTTTTCAGAAGGGCGTCCAGCCACAGCCGGCCGTCCCACATACTGGTGTCCTTGTAATAGGTGTCGTGGGCCGCCAGATACTCCACAAGCCAGAGGAAATAGTCTGCCTTTGAACTCAGCCCCGCCTGAACACGGGCGTCCCGCAGCCAGAGCTCCTCCCAAAAGTCCGAAACCTCCCGTTTCTTCTTCCTCGAACGCTTGTTTTGCTCCGGACGGGACTGCTGTTTCAGCGCGTCCTTCAGCTGAGCCATGATCTGGGGCTCGTCCTCCGGCTCCACAGGCCCTGCATAAGCGGGGAGGTGTCTGGCCAACAGCTCTGTGGCACACTCGGTCCAGAAGTACCGGTACAGAAAGGAGCCGGTCCCGTCCTTCCGATACTCCAAAATCAGCCTGCGGTAGAATTTATCCCGGAGACCGCTTACAGACTGTCCCATTGCAGTCCCCTCCCATAACGCTTCGCCTGCCGGCAAGGCCCGTCGTAGATGCGGCTGTACACGTTCAGCGCCTTGTCCGTATCGGTCAGGGGCGCGATTTCCTTCACGGCCAGATACAGGTCCACGATCTCCTCCAGCTCCCGGTAAAAGTCCCGCAGGACCTCCGGCCTCGCCGCCAGAAAGAGCTCCGAGAACCGCTCACAGGCGGAGCGGTATTCCTCCGCCCCTTCAAAGCCCGCGGCCAGTAGGGTCAGCCCCATCGCCCGGCCGCCCTCCTCCTCCAGCCGGTCCATTTCGGCCATTTGAAACTCGTGGTAGGCTTCCGCGCTGGGAAAGGGGAAGTACCAGTCGTCGTCGTCCTCGTCCTCCGCCCGGAGGGCATCCAGGAGCGTGTCCTCCAGGTCGAATGGGTCCGCCTCCAGTTCCTCCTCCGTTTCGGATTCTGCCTCTGTCTCGGGCTCCTCCTCTGTCTCAGGCTTCTCCTCCGGCGCCCTGGCCTTGTGGAACCGATACCCGGAGTGCCTGAAGTAGATCCGCTTCAAATTGCCCTCGTTGGTCATCCGGTGATTGGGCTGGTCGCTGGCCCGCTTCCAGTCGGGGGTCAGAGACCAGTCGTTCCCCGTGCTGATATAGCCGTTGAGGACATCGGGGTCGTGGAGGGCGTAGTAGAGATGGAAGCCAAAGTACGCGTCAAAGCCCCAGTACAGCTCATTGCGGCGCGCCCCGTCCGGTCCGGTCAGAACACACCAGTCCCGGGAGAGCCGCTTCGCCTGCTCCAGCAGGAAGGCGAAGTCGGTGCGCTCCTTCATGTCACCGCCCCAGGCGTCGGTATACCCTCCCTGCTCCAGACTGCACCGCATGACCAGGTAGAGGTATAGGCCGTACAGCTCCCGCCGCTCCCGCAGCCAGGGCTCCGCAAGGCTCTCCCCGGTGTCCGGGTCGGCGTCTGTGCCCTCCCGGACCTTTTCCGTCCAGAGCTCCAGCAGCTCGGTCACCAGGGCTTGGAGCTTCGCTTGGCTGAATTTTCTGTGCTTGTCCGTAATCTCCTGCCGGAAGGACCAGTCGCGCCCCTTCATGTGGCTCATCAGCTCCTCTGTCACCTCCTGGAGACACCGCAGGTTTTTTCGATAGCTCTCCAGCCGTTCCTGAGATAATTCCAAAATTCTCACCGTTCCTTTCAAAAAATGAAGATTGTGTGGGAAAGCCGCTCCGCTTCCGCTTGGTTACATTACCGCAAGTATAGGGGAATGTCAATATTTGCGTTGTAATTTTTACAAACGGAAATGGAGCCCGCCCGGATGCGGGGATTTTCCGAAGCGCCGCACGCCCGGGAACAAGAGCGGCTTGTGATTCCCGGGAAATATATTGATAAACACAGCGTTCGGATTATATATAGGAAATCTATATAATGTTATTTTTGGCAGCTTTTATTTGAGGGGGGAATAAGTGAAAATTGGGGGTAAAAATACAATAAATGGCGCACTTTACAAAAGAAAAAAATTATGATAACGTAACATAAAATATGTGCGGGCCGTACTCTGACCGGTTGGACACAGGCCGCATATATACAGATTCAGCACAGATGGGGGGCGGGAACATGAGGCATCCTTGTATTGAGTACATCAGCGCCTGCGGGTGATGCGAGGTCTATGAGGGATTGGTCAAATCCCTGGCAAAAGAGTACGAGGGCCAGGTGGAGGTGGTGGTCTACCGCTCCGGTGTGGACACGGATTACGTGGCCAAGTACGGCGCGGTGTCCTCCAGTCTGCTGGTCGTCAACGAGAGCAAGGCAGTGGCCAAGCTGAGCAAGAGCGCAGTGCGAAAGGCGTTTGAGGAGGCGTTGAAGTCGGCATGACCGCGTTTTTGGAGTTTTTGTGGGCGGTTTTGAGGTCTGCGGTCAATATGCTCAACGGGGCGTCCTCCTGGATGATGCTGAGCCTGATTGTGGCCGGATGCCTGCACGAGTTTTTGACGCCCGAGGTGCTGCATAACAGCAGTCTGGGCACGACCCGGGTCCGGGGCATCCTGTGGGCCACCCTGACCGGAATGCTCATTCCCATCTGCAGCTGCGGCAGTATCCCGCTGGGCATCGGGCTGTACCACTCGGGGGCGTATCTCGGCCCCACCCTGGCGTTTATGACCTCGTCGCCCATGATAAATCCCATCGCAATCATCCTCAGCTACGGCCTGCTGGGCCCGAAGATCACCGCGGTGTATGTGATCACCGGGTTTGCCGCCCCCATGATCATCGGCCTTGCGGCCAACCGCTTTGCCGGGGAGGAGCTCTATCTGAAGCGGGACGAGAGCGCGCCCAAGCGGATTCAGCTCCAGATGGAACAGCCCTCCTTTTTGGGGCGGGTCCTGATGGGCCTGCGCTGGTCCTTCAGTGAGCTGGCCCTGATGATCGGCAAGTACACCGTGCTGGGGATGCTGACGGCGGCGCTGATCTTCAGCCTTGTCCCTCAGACGGCCATTCAGCGCTACCTGGGCAACCCCGGCTTTGTCTCCCTGATGGGGATTACGGTGGTGGCGGCGGTGATGTACGTATGCGCGGTGGGTCACATCCCCTTTATCGCGGCCATTGTGGCCAGCGGCGCGGCCCCCGGGGTGGCGATTACCTTCCTGATGGCGGGCGCCGCCACCAACATCTCGGAGCTCATCACCATCAACCGCACCATCGGGAAGCGGGCCATGCTGATGTATTTCGGCCTGGTGGTGGTCATCTCCAACATAGTGGGCTATATCACCAACCAGATTTTTCCCGGCTTTGTGCCTGTGCTGGACTTTGACGCCGCCACCAACTCCATCTCCATGGCCAACACCCTGATTCACACCGGGCCGGAGTGGCTGCAATACCTGTGTACCGCGGTCCTGGTGGGCTATGCCCTGTATGCCGGCGTATCGGCTCTGCACAGCCAGCTGCGCAAGGCCGGGCAGAGCGCGGCCTGAGACGCGGCGGCGGTGAGACCATGAAAAAACGAACCATGCCCTTTTGGGCCGGGCCGCTGCTGGTCCTGGCCGTTTTGGTGGGGGCCTTTTTCCTGCGCCAGTACATATACGCCAAGGAGGAGGAGAAGCGGAACAGTCCCAACAACGGCATCCAGTACGCCGAGCCGGTGGAGGACAGCCACCCCGCCCTCCAGTACTATAACGCCCAAATCCCCGGCCGGGAGATCCTGCTGGCCTGCGAGGACGACCTGACCGACGACGGGCTGGACGAGCTGGTGGTCATCTACCACAACCCGGAGGAGACCCTGAAAAACTGGATGGTGGCCCTCATCAACCGGGGGGACGGGACCTATGACATCACCGAGCCCACCCCGGCTCCCATTGAGAACCAGGCGCTGCGCTTTTTTGAGATGGACCGGGAACCGCCCCTGGAGTTTGTCCTGACCGGAGAGAAAGACGGAGAGGTGGGATACGCCATCTACCGCATAATTGACGGGGAGCTGATCAACCTCTTCGGGGAAAATATGGAAGATTGCTGCTGAGCGGAGGGGGGACGGAGCTTCCGTGGATGCGACCAAGCGGGGGGCGCTCTTTCTTGCGCTGGCCCTGGTGCTGGGCCTGCTGCTGGCGTTTGCGGTCCCGTGGGCGGCGTCCAGAGAACAGACGCAGGCACAGCTGGTAGTGGGGGTTGGCGACGACATCACCGGCCGGATGATGGAAGAGATCATAAAGCGCTGCCAGGAGGACGGACACAACAGCATTGTCAACCCGGACCAGGCGGCGGATCTGGACTCCTATCTGTTTATTGACTGCTGCTCCAATGCCGGACAGTGGTCTCTGCTGACCCGGGATACCGACCTGGGCTTCTACTGCACCCACATCTCCATGGCAATCGTCAACCAGAACGAGGGCTTTTCCATCTATGGCCCCGTGGTGATGAACGGCGAGGTGCTGGGCTGCTGGAAGGACCCGTCGGAGCTCCAAACCATGGCCATCCCCATGAAGCGGGAGCACCTGGCCAAGCTGGTGCGGGAGGAGTACCCGGAGGTGGATGAGATCCGTGAGGTCTCTGCTACCTCAATCCTCTACGCCTTTGAGGACCGCCAGGTGGACGGGGCGGTGATGGACATCGCCCGGGCCTTTCAGCTGCCCCAGTACCGCTATACCAGAGTGACCGGCCAGGACTATGTATCCTACTGTCTGGTGGTGCGGGACGATATTATTGACACCCCGCAGTTTCAGGTGTTCCTCAAGTACTACAACGAGACAGCCCAGGCCCTGAACGACAAGGATACCATACAGTCCCTGTACGGGATGGACGACGCGTTCTGGCAGGAGGTCAGGCTGAAATTCCTGTATCTGCCGGAAGCGGGACCGTCCTAGCACAGGGCGGAAGGGGATTCAATCATCACAAAGCAAGGGAATGGACGCCAATATGTCAATCTCAGTACAAGGAATTACAAAATCCTTCGCCGGAATGGGGAACAAGAGGGAGCGCAAGCTGGTGCTGCGGGATATCTCCTTCGAGGTGAACGAGGGGGAATTTGTCAGTCTGGTGGGCCCCTCCGGCTGCGGAAAGACCACCACATTGACCATCATCGCCGGGTTTCAGGCCGCGGACTCGGGACAGGTCCTGGTCAACGGCAGTCCGGTGACCAAGCCCGGACCTGACCGGGCCTTCGTGTTTCAAAACTACGCGCTGCTGCCCTGGCTGAAGGTGAAGGACAACATTATGTATCCCATGAAAAAGCAGGGGGTCCCCAGGGCGGAGCGGGAGCGGCGACTGCAAGAGCTGCTGGCCATCGCCCAGATGGAGGAGAGCGCCAACAGCTATATCCATGAGCTGTCCGGCGGCATGAAGCAGCGCGTGGCGATTCTGCGCGGCCTGGCCTGCGAGCCCAAGATCCTGCTGATGGACGAGCCCCTGGGCGCGGTGGACTTCCAGATGCGCAAGCTGCTCCAGATCCAGATGGAGGCCATGCTTCAGCAGCGGAAGGTGACCACTATGATGGTCACCCACGACGTGGACGAGGCCATCTATTTCAGCGACCGGGTGGTGGTCATGTCCCGGGACTACGGGCGCATTATGGCCGATGTCCGCATTGACCTGCCCCGGCCCCGGGACCGCGCCAGCGTGCGGTATCACGAGTATATGGACCAGCTGACCGAGGTGCTGAAGCAGGCGCTGAACGGCGAGGTTTTCAACGAAGAGGACAAGGACCTGATGAAGTTCATCGAAAATGTGGAGACCGGCGCCGGCCTGCATGAGGGCCGCACCATTTTAGGGCCTGAGAAGCCCACCTCAGCTCCAAAGAAGGAGCGGAAAAACATCCTTCCCCGGCACAGACGCTGATTGCCGGCCCGCCCTGTACAGGGTGGAGACACAGAAGCAGCCTGCGTATCAAAATATAAATTTTTAGGAGGAAAACATGATGAAGGTAGCGTATTTGTTTGAGTCGGAGCACGCCCGCGAGATTTTGGAGAACATGATTATTCCCCAGCTGGAGAAGGGCACCCATGTGGCCGAGGTGGCAGGCATGATGTTCTTCTTTGACAACTGCTACATGCTGCAGGAGGGGAACGACATTGCCAAGCGCCTGTCCGCCCTGGCGGAGAAGACCGGAATGCTGCTGATGGCCTGTGACCGCTGCTGTATCCAGCGGGAGATCGACGACAAGCTCATCGCGCCCGCGGGCATCGGATGCTTCCCCAATGTCTACACCGCCCTGGCGGGCGCCAATATTGACCAGGTCATTACACTGTAGGGCTGCCGGGGCGGGACGGACCTCTCTCCGCCCGCCCGCGCCCCCGCGGTGAGAATACGAGGTGATGAAAACACTCCATGAACCAAGGTGAACGAGATATCCGGCGAATGCAGACCTCTGTGCGGATTGGTGACCGGCGGAATTTCAGGCGCATGTTTGGCTCCGCGGCCTACTATCTCGCGTTTGCGGCCTGTCTGTCTCTGATTTTGATTGTCTGGTACTTTGCGGCCCACAAAATCAACTACATTATCACCTTCCCCTACCTTGAGGACGTGCTGGCCCGGTTCTTTGAGGCGCTGGCAGACCCCTACTTCTGGCATCACTTCCTGATTACCCTGGTCCGGGTCCTCAAGGGAGTGGGGCTGGCGGTGCTGATCGGCTTCCCGGTGGGGGTGCTGATGGGCTTTTCTCCCTGGCTGATGCGCACCCTGGCGCCCTATATCAACGCCCTGCGCCAGATCCCCATTACAGCCTGGGTCCCCATGGCCATCATCTGGTTCGGCCTGGGGGACGGCCCCACCATCTTTATCATCACGTTCAGCACCGTGTTTGTTGTGATTCTCAATGTCATTGCCGGTATCCAGGATATCAGCCCCGACTTTTATAACGCGGTGCGCAGCATGGGGGCCAGCAGCAGGGACGTTGTGGTCGATGTGGTGCTCCCCGGCTGTACCTCCGGCCTCATCACCGGTGTGCGGATGGCTCTGGGCGGCGCCTGGATGACAGTTATGTGAGCAGAGTTCATTGCGACGAGCGACGGTTTCGGCTATATCCTCAGCTATGCCCAGTCCCATCTTTGGACGGACACGGTCATGGCCTATATGGCTCTGGTGGGCATATTTGGATTTGCACAGGACAGATTTGTGCTGCTCCTGGAGACCGTGCTGCTGCGCTGGAAGCGATAGGCGGCTTGCAGGAATTGACCTGCGCGCTGCCGCAATGGACAGTTCCCGGTTCGGGAACAGGCGTTCCGTCCCCGCCCTGGGCAGGGATGAAGACCGTCAACCGGCAGTAAACGGCGGCAAAAGGATGTGAGCAAACAGGAATGACAGACAGGCAGTATCAACAAAACCGGGCAGATGAAAAACGGAACGGCCGTGTGCGCAGAGCCGTGCGCAGCTGGGTGTCCTACTATGGCAATCTGGCGGCGTCCCTGGCCTGTATCATTGTGATCTGGTATGTGGCGGCCCACTGGGTGGACGACTCGTTCAAGTTCCCCATGATCGAGGGTATCCTGGGTAAGATGGGGTACGCGGTGGGGGACGCGTATGTCTGGCGCAGTGTGGCGATTACCATGCGCCGGGTGACCGTGGGCGTGTTCTGGGGGGCTGTGATCGGCTTTCCAATCGGCATGGCCATGGGATTTTCCAAGCTGGTGATGTATGCCATCGCCCCCTTTATCAACTCCCTGCGCCAGATCCCCACCATGAGCTGGGTCCCGCTGGCGGTGGTGTGGTTCGGCCTGGGGGACGGCCCTACCATCTTTATCATTGCGTTCCAGGCGACATTCAATGTGCTGCTGGCCACCGTGACGGCGGTGCAGGAGATCAGCCCGGACTACTACAACGCGGTGCGCAGCATGGGAGCCAAGGGACTGGCCCCCATCACCGATGTCGTGTTCCCCTCCAGCATGTCCGGTCTGATCACCGGGCTTCGCGTATCAATTGGCAGCGCCTGGGGCGCGGTCGTCTGAGCGGAGTTCATTGCGACCACCACCGGCTTTGGATTTTTGATCCACGAGGCACAGGTTCAGCTGGATACCACCGCGATTATGGCCTATATGTTTATAGCCGGGATCGTGGGATTTATGATGGACCGTCTGGTGCTGGTGCTGGAGGATGTGCTGCTGCGCTGGAAGCGCGGGGCATAGGGGCGGGGCGGCAGTCTCGTCAGGGACGCAATGAACAGCTCTCAGTTGAGAGCAGGCCCCTGTCCGTCCGCCGGCGGACAGGCGCGGCGGCAGCCGCATAGGTGAAACGGTTCCATCTCGGGACAAAACCGGATGGAGCCTGAATATCCCATAAGGAGAGGAGCAACATGAAAACAAAAAAGAGATTGGCCCTGGCTCTGGCGGCCGCTATGCTGCTGACGGCGGCTGCCTGCCACGACAGCAGCCAAGGCGGCACGCCGTCCCCCGGGCAGACCCAGGGAAGCCAGACCGGCACGCCCCAGGGCCTGTCCCAGGTGGACTACGACCCCGAGGCTGAGATCGCCCCCTATCTGGACCACCTGCCCGAGATCCCGGAGGCCGACAAGGATTTTGTCATCGAGATGGGCTACAACAACTGCGACCACATGGTGGGCGCGATTATCGGCCAGGACACCGGGCTGTATGACGCGCTGGGCCTCCACGTAAATATCACCAAAACCGGTCAGGTGGCCTCCGCCATGGCCTCGGGGGAGATGGTGGTGGGCTACGCCGGCTTCGGCGGCCTGATTCAGAACTACAACAAGGGCGCCCGGGTCATCATGCCCGCCGGCTCCCACCTGGGCGGCGCCATGTACCTGGTGGTGTCCCCCGAGATCGAGTCGCTGGACGAGGTGGTGGGCAAGACCCTGGACATGGGGGAGGGCTCCAACTACAGCACCTTCTGGCTGGAGATCTGCGACAAGCTGGGCATTCCCTCCGACATCGGGACCTATTACAAAGGCTCCTCCATGGGGGATGAGGACGCCATGATGGCCCTGAGAGCCGGGCATCTGGACATCTTTACCTGCTGCGACCCCTACGCCTCCATCGCGGAGGAGGAGGGCTTTGGCAAGATCCTGGCCACCGCCTGGCACGCGGACGTGAAGGAGGACAAGTCCACCGGCTGGGGCATCCACTGCGGCTACTACATCAACGCCGACTTTGCCGAGCAGCACCCCGAGCTGACCACCCGTCTGGTCCTGGCCCACTGCCTGTCCCTGAAATATATGTATCAGCACCCCTACAGCGCCGGGCTGATGTTCGCCAAAACCTTCGGGACCTCTGACGCGGTGGGCCTGCGCACCATGTATTTGAAGACCAACGCCGAGGGGCGCACCATGTGCTGGACCATCAGCAAGGACAACATGAGCAACTATGAGGACTGGTACGACATGCTGGGCGTGCCCGAGGAGGAGCGGACCCTGGTCACCGATACCGAGGGCTTCATGGATCTGAGCTGGCTGGAGAAGTGCGGGATTGAGGATTTCCAGACCTTTATTGACGAGGCCAAAATCGACGAGATCCAGCCCCTGGGCATGAGCTACGCCGACTGGCTGTACATGGCCGAGACCATTGACGGCGTGGACCACAGCAGCCAGGTGGGCAAGGTGGCCAAGTGGATGGAGAACGGCAGCAAGACCGAGAGCCCCATTGAGCCGTATACCGGGGACGGAGCCTATGTGGCCCCCATGCACGCGGTCAGCTGAGCCCGCGGCTCTGTCCGGCGGCTTTCGCACAAAATGGAAAAGCACAGCTACTGTGTGATCGTGTTTCCCGACTCCAGGGCGGCCATCCGGGCCCAGAAGGCGCTGGAGCAGGCGGGGATGCCCGCGCCGGTGATGCCCACCCCCCGGGAGCTGACCGCCCACTGCGGCCTGTCCCTCCGCTGCCCCCCGGAGGCCCTGGAGCAGGTCCGGGCGGTGCTGAGCGCCCCAGACGCGTTCCCGGAGGGGCACAGCTTTTCGTTCTATCGCATGGAATATGACGCGCACACCCGCACCGTGACACCGATGGAATGACTGCGCTGTTCGTGGATAAAAATCCAGGGTACGGCGATTTGCCGTACCCTGGATGCTTTTTTCTCAGACGCAGGCCGCGCCGCTGTCCTGCCGGGCGTTCCGGCGGGTCTGGAGCATCTCCAAAAAGGCGCCGATCCGGGTCCGGAGCTGTCCCGCGTCGCTCTGGGAGAAATCAGTGGAGAGGTGCAGATGGGGGACGCCGCGCTGCTGGCACACCCGCTCAATATTGCGGGCCTCAATGCCGAAGGGGTTGCAGGAGTGGAGGGTGATGCTCACGACTCCGTCAATCTTCCACTCGTCGATGGTGGCCTCCACCTGGGCGAAGCGGGCGTCGTTGGGGGCCATGACCGCGCAGGGGACCTCCAGATACTTTTCCGCGATGCACACAATGGGGTCCTTTGTCTCGGACTCCTCCACCAGACGGCGGCGGGAGACGATGCCGCTGCACCCCTCGTAGCAGACAATGGCCCCGCCCAGCTCCTCGATCACGTTGATGGTCTTCTCCGCCGAACCGCCGAAGCCGGCTCCGGAGACCAGAATCCGCACCGGGTGGGCGTCCGGGGGGTAGGGGCCCCTGCCAGCGCGCCAGTCCGCTTCGCAGCGGTCCAGGATCTCGGTGAGCTTTTGGTACTTCTCCTCCTTGTTGAAGATGTACTGCTCCCCCTCCATGATATTGCGCATGTCCACCCCGCGGATGGCGGGCGGGTCGCAGCGGCCCAGCTCGTAAATCCGGGCGGCCTGGACGCGCTCCCTGTTGCACCAGCGGATGGACTCCCGGAGCATCTCGTCGGTGATGGTGAGGTGGAACCGCTGCTCCAGGTCGGCTCGGAACTCCCGGAGCTCCTGGACCCAGCCCTCCAGCGAGCGCTCCCGGTCGGGCACGTTGGGCAGATGGATGACCCGGGTGGGCTTGTGCCTGCCCAGCATCTCAAACATCTTTTTCTTCCCGTCGCAGGTGGTCTCCCCCACCACCAGATCGGAAAAGTAGGCGTAGGGGCAGCTATCCTCCAGGACGTGGCCGTAGCTGGACTTAATCAGCGGACACAGGTTGGCGGGCAGCTCCCGCTCCGCCGCCGGGATGGGCTCCTGGCTCTTGCCGCACAGCCCCACCATGTACAGCCCCGCCGCCCGGATGATCTCCGCCGGAGCGTACTGGCAGAAGGTCCCGCAGATGGTGGCGCCGCTGTCCTTCAGCTCCATCACCCGCAGAAAGCCGTTGCGCCGGGCCTGGGCAAATTCCTCAAACCGCTCTGGAAGTGTGGCCATTCAAACGTCTCCTCCTTATCTCTGTTTGGTGGTACGATCATATCATAGATCCCCGGGCTTGAGAAGCAATTTTCCCCATTATATAAAACAAAAATCATGCCATACGCCCCGCTTTATATCGAAAATCCAAATAAATAAGGGAGGAAAAAGAATTTTCTATGTATAGTATCGGAGTGGATATCGGCTCCACCTGCGCAAAGCTGGCCGTTGTGGAGGACGGCCGCGAGCTGGTCTGCCACATGGTCATGCCCACCGGGTGGAGCAGCGGAGACACCGCCCAGGCCCTCTATGACCATCTGGAGCGGCAGGGCTATTCCCCGGGAAATATGCCCTGCGTGGCCACCGGCTACGGGCGGCTCAACGTCCCCTACGCCAAAAAAACCGTCACCGAGATCACCTGCCACGCCAGAGGCAGCGCCTTTTTGTTCGGGAGCCAGCCCTGTATGATTATCGACATCGGCGGGCAGGACACCAAGGTCATAGCGATGGCGGACGGGATGGTGCAGGATTTCCTGATGAACGACAAGTGCTCCGCCGGGACGGGCCGGTTTTTGGAGATTATGGCCAACACTCTGTGCGTGGACCCGGGCAGGCTGTGCGAGCTGGCCCGCAGCGGCTCGGGCATCTCCATCAGCTCCATGTGTACGGTCTTTGCCGAGAGCGAGGTCATCAGCCTCATCGGAAGCGGCGCGTCCAAGGAGGACATTGCCTTCGGGATTGTGGAGTCCATCGTCAACAAGGTGGCCTCCCAGTGCGGCAAGCTCACCGTCCCGGGGGGGCCGTGCTATCTGACCGGCGGGCTGTGCGAGAGCCCCTACATCCTGGAATCCCTGTCCCAAAAGCTGGGGGTGGAGGTGCGCTCCAGCCCGCTGGCCCGGTACGCGGGGGCCATCGGCGCGGCGCTGGCCGCCAGCAAAATCAGCAGTGTCTGACCATTGCGCCAGACAAATATAAGGAGGTTTTTCGTTGTGAGCGAATATCAGCTGCCTGCTCAATTTGAAGCGTTTACCCAAGCCCGCAAGGACGGGTTTTTGAGGGCCAAGGCCATCAAGGAGGCGGGAGGGCACATTGCCGGAACCTTCTGCACCTTTACCCCCTGCGAGCTTATGGACGCCGCCGGAGTGCATCCCGTCAGCCTGTGCGGCATGAGCCCCGAGCCCATCCCCGCCGCCGAGCGGGACCTGCCCAAAAATCTGTGCCCGCTGATTAAGTCCAGCTATGGCTTTGCCGTGTCGGACACCTGCCCCTACACCTATTTCTCCGACCTGATCGTGGGGGAGACCACCTGCGACGGCAAAAAGAAGATGTATGAGCTGCTGGGGCGGATGAAGGACGTGTATATCCTCCAGCTCCCCCAGGGGATCGACCGGAGCTACGCCCTGGAGATGTGGACCAAGGAGCTGCACCGCTTCCGTGCCGCCCTGGAGGAGAAGTTCCAGGTCACCATCACCGATGACGCCCTGCGCCAGGCCGCCAGGGTGCGCAACCAGCTGCGCCAGGCCCGGACCGCGCTGATGGAGCTGCAAAAGCTGGACCCGCCCCCCTTCAGCGGCCTGGGGCTGTACCAGCTGATGGATGGGCTGGGGTTCAGCTTTGACCTGCAGGCCAATTTGCAAAAGCTCACCGGCCTCACCGCCCAGCTCAAGGCGGACTATGAGGCCGGCAAGCGCCCCATTCCCGCCGGGCAGAAGCGCATCCTGGTGACCGGCTGTCCCATCGGCGGCGTGCTGGAGAAGACGGTGAAAATTGTGGAGGAGAACGGCGGCGTGGTGGTCTGCTTTGAAAACTGCGGCGGCATCAAGCCCACCCGCTACCTGGTGGACACCGAGGCGGAGGATATCATGTCCGCCATCGCCCGGCGCTATCTGAACATCGGCTGCGCGGTGATGACCCCCAATACCCAGCGTATGGAGCTGCTCCCCGGCCTGGTGGAGGAGTTCAAGGTGGACGGCATTTTGGAAATCGAGCTTCAGACCTGCCACCCCTATACCGTGGAGCGCTATGAGATCAAAAGGCTGGCCGGCGAGATGGGAATTCCGTTCCTTGCGGTGGACACGGACTACTCCAAAGCCGACGTGGGCCAGCTCACCACCCGCATCGCCGCCTTTATCGAGATGATTTGAGTCACCGGTCCCTCCGGCTCCTGCCAGGGGGACCGCTTATTTTGTGGGGAAAGTGTCTGCGCCCCGCCATCCAAACGGACAGCTCTATTTTTTTGCGTCCCCTTCCGGGAAGATGAGTTTATTGATGGCGAAGAAGATCACCATAGACACGCCGCCGGTGAGGACAGTGGTGAGGATATTGTACAGGAAATCGGGGACGCCCAGCGAGCCCGCCACGCCGACCCAAATGCTGTTGATGGAGTTGACCACCAGAGTGACCCCCACCCAGCCCGCAAAGTAGCCCGCGATCTGAGGCGGAATCGCTCCGTGACTGCGGAAGGTGATGTTCCGCTGGAGGGGGAAATTGATGCACTGGGCGGTAAAGGTGGCGATCAGGCAGGCGATGAAGTAAGCCAGACCGCCGTCCCGGACGCTGTAGCCCAGCACGTTGAAGGTGAAGCTGGCCCCGAACAGGCTCATGGGGACCCCGGGCCACATCCACTCCACATTGGCGTACTGGGAGAAGGCGGCGGGCAGGAATTGGATCAGCAGATACTGCCACACCGTGACCAGGTTGCTGAACAGAAAGAACAGGCCGCCCTCCCGGACCCACGTTGGTGGCGGTCTGGTAGGCCACCAGCATCAGGTCGCTTCCGTTGCGGATGGCCTGCTCGTTGGACCAGGTACACAGCATGGAGTTGCGGTTGCCCTCCTGGTCGTTGAGGGCGAAGTGCTTCATGTAGGAGTACACACCGTGCTCCTTGGCTCCGGCCACTGCGTTGGAGGCGATGGCGCCGGAGAGCATCCCGTCCTCCGCGTAGTACTCGAAGTTGCGTCCGGCGAAGGCGGTACGGGCGTAGTTGGCGAAGCCGTTGGCCCGGAAGAGGTAGGTGATTTCGCCCTCAGCGAAGGCAAACTGATTGACGGCGGCCACCACGTCCTTGCCCGCCGCGGAGCCGGTATTGGTGACGGTGACATCGAAGGTGATGGTCCCATTGCGCTCGGAGATGGGGCCCATTTCCTGAGTAAAGGAGGTGTAGCTCAGGCCGTAGCCGAAGGGGTACTGGACCGTTCTGTCATAGTCGATCAGGCCCTCGGCGGCGGCGGTCTCATAGAACTTGTAGCCCACGTAGATGCCCTCCACATAGTTCACGAAGGAGGGAGAGGCCCCGGCGGGGTCGAAGCTGCTGGTGTCGCTGTTGAACTCCTGGGTGTTGGTGTATTTGAAGTCGCCGAAGTTGTTCCACCAGGGAGTGGACTCCATATCATAGACAGTTGTAACCGGGGCCGGCCGCGCCCCGGCTGTTGACAGAGCGTATCCTATCACATTTTCAGGCCCCTGACACAGAGACCGCGTAAACTGCTCGCTTTTCCGCGCAAACTGTTTTCGGTATTGTGGTTTCTGCGCAAAAGAGGAGCCGGCTGTTTGACATTTCAAACAACCGGCTCCAGGATGGGGATGACGATGTTGATCTCGAACCAGCGGTCCCGGTTGTGGAGGGTCATAGTCCCGCCGTACCTCCCGGCGGTGTAGTGGATGGACTTGAGGCCGAAGCCGTGGCGGGCGCTGTCCCCCTTGGTGGACACGGGCAGGCCGTCCTGAAATTCCAGCTGTTCCTCGCAGTAGTTCCCGCACTGGATGACCAAAAAATCCTTTTTGGCGTAGACGACCAAATGTAATAGATGTCCCCGATCTCCAGCTTTAGGGTGCCGCCCTTGACCGCCACGGTGATGTAGGCGTCCTCCCGCTTCTTCACATAGCGCAGGCATCGGGTGAGGCGCTGGGAGAAGGAGAAGTAATTCAGCGGCTTGAGAATATAGTCCAGCGCATTGACCGAATAGCCCTGGATGGCGTACTGGGCCAGGTTGGTGACAAAGACGATGACCACCTCCGGGTCCATTTTGCGGATGTGGCCCGCCGCGGTCATGCCGTCCATAAACGGCATATCCACATCCAGCAAAAGCAGGTCGAACTACGGCCGGTACTGCTCCACCAGGTCCTCGCCGTTGTCGTAGCGGGTGATCTGGAAGGCCCGGCCGGTTTCGCTGCTGTAGTCCCGGATAAATTGCTCCATTTGCAGAAAGCACTGCGGATCATCCTCCGCAATCAGGACACGGATCATATGCGCTGCCCTCCAGCGCCGCAGGGACAGACCTTGGTATCCAGCTGTGTCATGCTCCTGTGCTCCTTTTCTGTTCCAAAAGACAGTTTCCGGCAGAACGGCGGTAAAGTTCGATGCCATGATTCCATATTGTATCAGCTTTCCGGAGAGAAGTAAAGGGGATGATCTGTCCCGCCGCTGTTTTGTCCCGGTTTTTCTTGACAGGAGGAGGGAGCTGTGGTATCATCTGATACAGACCGGCGGTTTGTATAGGGGGGCGGAGCTGTGGCGCGGAATAAATACCCGGAGGAGACCATTCAGAAGATCCTGGACACGGCGGAGCGGCTGTTCATTGAAAAGGGGTATGACCACACCTCTCTTCAGGACATCATTGAGTCGACGGGGCTGTCCAAGGGGGGGATCTACCACCACTTCGCCTCCAAGGAGGACATCTTCTACTATGTCTGCAACCGGATCGGCCAGCGCAACGGGGAGGTCCTCTCCCAGGTGCGGGACGACCCGGCGCTGAGCGGGCTGGACAAGCTGCGGACCATCTTCAAAACCTCCCTCCACCCCGACCGGCAGGCCAAGATGTTCTGCATGATGCCCTACCTGCTGGACAACGAGCGCTTCCTGGCCAGTGAGATGCGCAGCATTTTTATGGAGGTCGCCCCCTGCTTCATCGAACCCATCATCCGCCAGGGGATCGCGGACGGCTCCATCCAGACGGACGCCCCCAAGGAGCTGGCCGAGGCCATGATGCTGCTCTCCGATATCTGGATCAACCCCATCGTCCAGCCCTCCACCCCGGAGGAAATTCGGGCCAGGTGCGCCATGTACAACCAGCTCTTCGCTCCCTTCGGCATTACGGACCTCATCGACGAGGAGATCGTCCAGACCCTGCTCAGCTACCACCGGATGGCCCAGCATGAACCCTGCTGACCTCCCCTCGCCTCTTACTCCTCCCCTTGCTCCTCCCCGGAAGGGGAGGAAAATTTTCAGCCTTATATAAACCGACGGTCGGTATCTAAAATACACAAAAGGAGGCTCCCTATGAAACCATCCACTCCCACGCTGTTCCGCCGGGACTTCACCCTGGTGGTCATCGGACAGATCATCTCCCTCTTTGGCAGTGCCATTTTACGCTTCGCCCTGCCCCTGTACCTGCTGCGCCAGACCGGCTCCCCCGCCCAGTTCGGCGCGGTGGGGGCGGCGGCCCTCATCCCTGCGGTGCTGTGCTCCCCCCTGGGCGGGGCGGCGGCGGACCGGCTGAACAAGGGGCATATGATGGCGGCCCTGGACTTCTTCACGGCGGCCCTGGTGCTGGCCTTCACCCTCCTCCTGGACCGGGTCCCCCTCCTCCCCCTGATGGCGCTCTGCCTCATGCTGCTGTACGGGATCGCGGGGGCCTACCAGCCGGCGGTCCAGGCCAGCATCCCCCTCCTGGCGGGGGCGGAGCAGCTCACCCAAGCCAACGCCGTCATCAACATGGTCAGCACCCTGGCCGCCCTGCTGGGACCGGTGGCGGGGGGCGTGCTGTTCGGCGGCTTCGGTATCCGGCCCATCCTGTGGGTGAGCATGGGCTGCTTCACCCTGTCCGCGGTGATGGAGCTGTTCCTCCGCATCCCCCACACCCCCGGTCCCACGGAGGGGAGCGCCCTGGCCTGCGTGGGGCGGGACCTGGGGGAGAGCTGGCGGTTCATCCGGCGGGAGCGGCCCGTGTTCCTGTCCGTCATGGCGGTGCTGGCCCTGTTCAACCTGGTGCTCTCCGCCGCCCTGGTGGTGGGCATCCCGGTGGGGGTGATTCAGGTCCTGGGCATGGGGGACAGCTCCCTGGGAGTCGCGCAGGGGGCCATGGGGCTGGGCGGACTGCTGGGCGGTGTTCTGGCGGCCCTCCTGGGGGGACGGCTGCGGCTGCGCCAGGGATATGTCCTGCTGCTGGCCGCCAGCCTGGCCGCCGGGCAGATGGGAGCGGCCCTGCTGCCGGGAGTGGTCTCCGCCCTGGGCTATTGGATGGTGACCGCCGCCAGCTTCGCCGTCATGGTCCTGTCCACTCTGCTGGTGGTGATGCTCAGCGCCGCCGTCCAGAGCCAGACCCCCGCCGGACTGCTGGGCAAGGTGATGGCCTTTATCATGGCGGTGTCCAACTGCGCCGCGCCCCTGGGACAGGCGGTCTATGGGGTCCTGTTCCAGTGCTGTCCGGCCTGGGCGGTGCTGCTGGGGGCGACAGGGTGCTCCGGGCTGATCGGGGTCTGGGCCAGAGGAGCCTTCCGGCGGCTGGACCAGGCCGGGGATTAACAGGCGGGACAGGTATCCCTTCAAGTCAAGACAGTTCACTTTGTTCTTTCAGTTCAAATATAAGCTCTAACGAAAAATCACGCAGCAGCATGACATGACTTAATTTCAGGAAACTGATTGGCACACCGTATTTCTTGAACTGACGATCCTGTTCCAATCTTTGTACAACTCTCTGATATATTTCCTTTTGATATTTTTTCACTTCTTTTTGCAGGGCTTTCCATGAATTGAATTGATAGCGGGGAACACCAACGGTCACGCGAATACGGTCAAAGGTAGCTTTATTTGTGTTCTCTGGATTACGCTCACAGATGGGGGGCGCTATGTACTGCACTAATCTGTCCACGGGAGATGGCTCTTGCGGAGCGCGATGTATAAGTTCTGTTTTCAGAAAAATTCCAACACATTCTTCTAATGTCATTCCGACCTGAAACCAGGAGGCGGCTTTGCGCCAAACAGTCATATTGAAATAGAAGATTGTATTGATTTGGAAGATGTTAAATTTCATTTTTCCCTCATATGGAAATCGCTCGGCCCCCCTATCAAGAGAATAAACTTCGTCATCATCGAAATAATATGTTTTTCCCTTATGCTGACAGATGGGCTTATTCAGCACACCATGTTCTATCAGGAAGTTCTTTGTCATAGAGATAAGTTCTGCATCAGGAATGCGCTGCAAATATTCCTCCATTTCCGGCAGCAGATACTCCGCTACATTATTGTCCAAACTTTCGTCGATATGAAATTTGCTGACCGCACGCTCCCATGCTTCCGCATCAATGAAAGACGGAACCCAGAACGACGCCTCTGCCACTTCATCCGCAAAGCACCAGTTAATGTATATCTGATTTTCTCCACAGTCCATCACCCAGAGCAAAACATGGCGGTTATAGCGAGATTTTTTAGCGATTACATTACCCACTATGCCATCAGCTATCAGTTTCTTGGTAATTGGTTTTGCCATTAACCGCAAGGCACAACCTTTCCCTGTCGTTTTATCAATCATAATGTTACCTCCAGAGTTTTACACGAATATCACTGATGACCATATGCGAATTAATATTGATATGGGGGTACTTTTAAGCCAACATTTGACCGGTTATGGCAAACTATCTTGCCATAGTAGGATAGGTTACTGACTGCTTTTGACAAAGATAAAATGTTGTTCCCAAAACTAGAAATTATAAATATGAAAAAGAAAGTTAAAATTTCTTAAAGTGGCATAAAATTACCTTGGTGAAGTATATGCAGTCTTTTGGAATTAAACTGAAACGTCTCCGTAATGAAAAAGAATTGACGCAGAAAGAATTGGGGAAACTTCTTGGACTTACACGTGCAACGATTTCTTCTTATGAAAGATGTGCCCTTTATCCGTCTGTAGAAGCACTCATCAATATATGCCGGTTTTTTAATGTGACCGCTGATTATATGCTTGGTTTAGCAGATACTAATACTTTTGATACAAGTTACTTAACAGATCAGCAAGAATTGATTATAAGGGCTATACTGGATGAATTTCGAGAGAAAAATTGTAAAACCTGATATGGCCTTAAATTTTCATGCGTTTTACTATGAGTACAGTGTCAATATGCGAACACTATTATTAAGCCTATTATACAGTCATAATATGAAGAAAGCAAGTTAATAATTTTGTGTTTGCGGTGTAGAAATGATAAAATACGACAGGCTATGGAAAACCATGAAAAAAAGAGGCATTTCCCAATACGCCTTATATACAACTTATAATGTCAATCGCTCACAGCTGAATCGCTTGCGGCACAATGAAAATGTGCAAGTTAATACGATTGACAAATTATGTAATATTTTACATTGTCAAGTAGAGGACATAATGGAGCATATTGATGACGAAAATGTGTTTTGACAGAAATACACCATTAGAATATTATTATTCCTTATCTTGAACGGGTGTGCAGCAATATGAACGCAAAGCAACGATATGTAGGCGATGAAGCTGACTTCTTAAAGAACATCGGTTTTCGTATTCAGTTTTTTCGCAAAAAGTCAGGATTAAGTCAAGAACAGCTTGCAGAAAAAACGGGGTTAAGCTATTCCACAATTAGTCACATTGAATCTTTATCTCCTTATCCCATGTCAATGAGCGCGATTTATCAAATTGCAAATGCTTTAGGTGTTGCCCCTTATCAGTTGTTAAAGTTTGATTGATGGATTTCTAATTATGATTTCTCCCAATAGGAATGAAACCGTGCGTGCTGATTGATATCGTGTATCAGCACGCACGGTTTTGACATTTAACTTCACAAAAATTGAGGAGAGGACTTCTTTACGAAGTTCTCTCCTCACACAAGTCATTGGCGTATTATCTCAATTCAATCAGCTGGGACAGGTGAAGGAGGACCACCGCCATATCCGCCCGGGTGACTTCGCTGTCCGGGTGGAACGCGCCCGCCTCATCGCAGGAGAGCAGTCCCTCCTCCGCCGCCCAGTCCACGCTCCGTGTGGCCCAGGGGGAAATATCCGCCCGGTCGGAGAAGCGCTCCGCCGGGACAGCGGACGCCTGGCTGAAGAACTGCCCCCGGTGGACGTACTGGAACAGGATCAGGGCCAGCTGCTCCCGGGTGAGGGGGGAGTTTGCCCCGAAAATTTCCTCCGACGCCCCGGACATCAGCCCCTCCTGACAGCACCAGGAGACGGCGGCGCAGTACCAGTCCTGGGACCCGACGTCGGAGAACGACACCTCGGGCGCGGCCAGGGACCCGCCCAGCCGCCACAGGATCTGGGCCAGCTGGGCCCGGTTCAGAGGCAGCTGGGGGGAGAAGCTCCCGTCCCCTGTGCCGGTGAGATACCCCTGGGAGAGGACGAACTCCACCGCGTCATAGTACCAGTCCGAGGGGGACACGTCCTCCGGAATCAGGACGCTGTCAAAAATTTTCAGGTAGTAGGTCTGTTCCGGCTCCCCCTCATCCCGGTGCAGCCCCACCACATAGAGGGGCCGGCCCGGGGCCGCCTCCTGAGACTGGTGTCTGCGCTGAACGGCGTCCTCCCCCCACTGGACCAGGGTCTGGGCCTCCAGCACATAGCTGCGGCCGGACTCCAGCACCTCCGGGGCGTCAGAGGGCTGGAGAATGGAGTCCGGCTGGGGGGCGATGGGGCGTTGGGCGTCTCTCCACTGCTCATAGACGCCGTCCCCGTCCAGGTCGGTAAAGCAGTCCACCGTCACCCAGATCCCCTCCATCCTGGGCTGGATGTAGAAGCTGGCGTCTCCGGTCACCCGGTTCAGCGTACAGGTCCACTCCGCCTGGAGCGCCGCCTCCCCGTCGGGGCGGAGGAGCAGGACGGACACCGGCCTCTGGGGGAAGTCCATGGCCGCCGCGTCAATGCGCAGATCAGCAAAGGGCTCCCACGCCTGGGCCGCCTGAACGGAGCAGACCGATCCTGCTGCCACCGCCAGCGCGGCCAGCCAGCCCAGTCCGCGGCGTTTCCATGACATAGAGAGCCCCCCTTTCCACCACACGGTCTCCGATTCTCCACTGCTGAAGAAGCTTATTATCTCTATTATACCCGAAGGCGCGGGGGAATGCAAGGGGCAGGCAAATGAAGGAAAAAATTCCCCGCCCTTTTGTCGGGCGGGGAAAAGGGGGCGCTAGTCCTCCCCGGGGGCGGGGGGACAGGCGGGCAGCGCGCCTGCGTCCCAGAGGTAGCCCAGCTCGGACAGGGCGCTGTCGGAGTACAGAGCGAGGGGGTCCTCCAGGCGGCTGAGGTCCAGATGCCGCCAGCCCTCCCCGGTCTGAATCAGGTTCCAGCAGTGGTACTCCCCCTCCAGCTCCCCCTGGGCGGAGAGGCAGGGGAGCTCCAGCCGCTGGCACAGGGCGGCCATGGCCAGGGAGAGCCCCTCACTGTTGGCCTGGCCCGTGTGGAGCCAGTCCCAGGCGGTGGACCCTCCCTGGGGGTCGAACGTGCCCTCCTCCAGCAGCCTTTGGGCGGCCTCCAGCGCGGGCGTGTCCCCGGCCCGGCCCTCCAGCTCCCAGCGCAGAGCGTCCAGAGCCAGGGCCAGCTCCCCCTTCCGGCGCTCCAGCTGGGCCGGCTCCAGGGGGTAGCGGAGCAAAATCTCCACAATGCGCTGCCGGCCGCTGTCCGGGTAGATGAACACCTCCAGCTCGGGCATGACCGGGATATCGGCGGGGGCGTCCCGGTAGGCCTGCTGGGCCAGGGCGCGGATAAACTCCTCATCCCCGTCGAAGTAGCTGATGCGCAGGACGCACTCCGGGGCGAAGGCGGTCAGGGCGGACTCCAGCTCCCCCCGGATGGCGGTGATGCCGGTGGCCTGGACAATGGAGTCCACCTGCTCCCGGGTGCGGCGGTAGGTGATGCTCACGTCGGCCTGGGAGTAGGTCACCACCCGGCTGAGGCTGTACTTGATAAACTCCACCGCGTAGGCCCCCAGCGGGTCCTCCTGGACCACCTCCAGACAGGCGGCCTCCAGGTCGGACTCCACCCGGTCCGAGTCCACATAGAGCCGGACCGTCCCCACCTCCGCCCCGGTGCTCACCAGGTAGACCAGGGCGTTGACCAGCTCCTGATAGCTCTCCGCCCGGAGAGTGGAGGGGTCCCCCTCGGTGGCGGGGGCGGTGCTGTGGGGAGTGACCGAGCTGTACTCCCGCTCCAGCAGGGCGGAGCAGCCCGCCAGCAGGGAGAGGGCCAGCGCCCACCCCAGAAGACGGAGGCCCGTCCCGGCCTTAATAGCCCAGCTCCTCGTCAATGAGGATGACCTCCATACGCTCCACGTCCCGGGGCTTTTCCCACAAAACCACCAGGGCGCGGCAGCTGCGCTCCGGGCTGCTGCAGCTGTAGCACCGGTCCGCCTTCACCGCGCAGGGGGTCTTGAGCCCCAGCCGCTGGCAGTTTTTGGGGGCGGCGATATTCCGGGCCCGCCACAGGGCCTGGTCGTAGTCGGGGGCCACCTTGTTCCGCCCCACCACAAAATAGACCCGCCTGTGGCCGTAGAGGGTGGAGGCCACACGGTTGCCCACCCCGTCGATGTTGACCAGCTCCCCGGTCTCCGCCAGCCCGTTGAGGGAGCAGATGTAGACGTCGGTCCCGGCGGCCTGGGCCAAGCCGTCCCTGTTCCAGTGCCAGACGGCCTGGTTGTGGGCGGCCAGCCGGGGGAAGAGCCCCATCTCCTGCACCGTCATAGAGCCGCCGAAGCCCACACTTACCCCGTCGATCTCCCGGTCCAGGTAGTCCAGCGCCTCCTCCTTCGTGGCGAAGACCCTGGGGGTGAACCCCCGCTTCTCCAGGTTTTCGGTCAGCTTGCTCCAGTCTGTCATATCGGAAACCCCTCCTATGATTTAGATGTCGTTCTTTTGATACCTGCGGAACCCCTGGCCCAGTACCTCGTGGGCGTCACAGACGATGATAAAGGCGTCCGGGTCCATCTCGTGGACCAGGGCCTTCAGGGGGACGATCTGCCGCTGCTTGAAGGCGCACATGAGCACCAGCCGGTCCTCCCCGGAGAAGCTCCCCTCCCCGTGGAGGAATGTGGTTCCCCGGTCCAGCTGCTTGTCAATTTCCTCCGCCATAGGCCGGGGTCGGGCGGTGACGATATAGGCCACCTTGGATTTGTCCATGCCGTAGAGCATCCCGTCCATCACCATGGTGGAGATGTACAGGGCGATGATGCCGTACATGGCGCTCTCCAGGCTGCGGAAGGTGATGGAGACCGCCAGTAGCATGGACAGGTCCACCACCAGCAGCAGCTTGCCCATGGGGAGCCAGGCGAAGGGGAGCTTGAGCAGGCGGGCGATGAGGTCGGTCCCCCCGGTGGTGGCCCCCTTGGAGAAGATCATCCCCAGAGAGATGCCCAGCGACACCCCGCCGAAAATGGAGGCCAGCATAGGGTCCATGGCGGGGAAGGGGTACAGCGCCGCGAACAGGTCCACCAGCACCGAGGTGGCCGCCATGGCGAACAGGGAGGACACCAGGGTCCCGCCGCCCAGAAACTTCCACCCGAGGAGGAACAGCGGGATGTTGAGCACCAGCACCACCGTGCCGATGGGGATGGCGGAGGAGAAGTGGTTCAAAATCATGCCCAGGGCGGTGAGCCCCCCGAAGCCGATCTGGTTGGGCACATAGAACCAGTCGAAGCTGAGGGAGTAGAGGATGGAGCCCAAGGCGATCCATATGTAGTCCCCCGCCAGGCGGGAGAATTTGGTTTTGGTCATAGAGATCCTCCTTTACAGCAGGGTCAGCTGCTCCTCCCCCCGGTCCTCCTCCTTGAGGAGGGCGCCGGCCGCGGGCAGGGAGCGGGAGCGGTATCGGGCGGGGTTCTGGATATGGGTGCGGTCCAGGGGCAGGACCCGCTCTACTTGGAACTTAGGCTTCAGGGCCATCACCCCCACCCCCTGGGTATTCCGGGTAGCCTTGGGGCTGATGCTGGCGGTATGGAAGACCACGCACCGCCCCTCGGTGGAGATGACCGCCGCCTCCAGCTCCTCCCGGAGAAGGAAGGCGGAGACCAGGGGGGATTTGTCCGAGTAGGCCCCGGTGAGCTTTTTCCGCCGGGTCTGGGTCTGATAGGCGGCCAGCTCCACCCGGGCGGCCTTTCCGTTCTCAAAGAAGAACAGCAGGTGGCCCGAGTAGTCCCCAGGAATGCAGGCCCACACCGCCCGCTCCTCCGGGTCCATGGACAGCTTGGAGGGCAGGTAGTCCCCCAAAACGCTGGCCTTGGTGTCGTCAAACTCGCTCAGCCGGGTCTTGTAGCACTGCTGCCGGTCGGTGAAGACCAGAAGCTCGTCCCGGTTCGCGGCCTCCCACTGGAGGAAGGGGCCGTCCCCCTCCTTGTACTTCTGCTCGCTGGCCATGCGCAGGGACTGGGGGGTGATTTTTTTCAAATACCCCTCCCGGGAGAGGAAGAGGTGGACGGGGTAGTCCGGGGTCTCGTCCTCGGGGACCAGCACCGGCTCGTCCATGTGGTCGTAGAGGATCAGGGTGCGCCGGGGGACGGCGTACTGCTTCTTGACCCGGGTCAGCTCGTTGATGATGATGCTCCGGACCCGCTTGGGGGAGTTCACCGTGTCCTCCAGGTCGGCGATCTCCTCCTCCAGGGTGTCCACCTCCTGGGTGCGCTTGAGGATGTACTCCTTGTTGATGTTGCGCAGCCGGATGTCCGCCACGTACTCCGCCTGGAGCTGGTCGATGCCGAAGCCGATCATCAGGTTGGGGATGACCTCCGCGTCCTCCTCGGTGTCCCGGATGATCTGAATGGCCCGGTCGATGTCCAGCAGGATGCGCCGCAGGCCCTGGAGCAGGTGGAGCTTCTCCTTCTTCTTGTTCAGGGAGAAGAACACCCGCCGGCGCACCGAGTCCATCCGCCAGGCGGTCCACTCCTCCAAAATTTCCCGCACCCCCATCACCCGGGGCATCCCGGCGATGAGGATGTTGAAGTTGCAGGACTGGCTGTCCATCAGGGGGGTCAGCTTGAAGAGCTTGGCCATCAGCTTGTCCGGGTCGGTCCCTCGCTTCAGGTCGATGGTGAGCTTCAGGCCGGACAGGTCTGTCTCGTCCCGCATATCGGCGATCTCCTTCACCTTGCCCAGCTTGACCAGCTCAGTGACCTTGTCCATAATGGCCTCGCTGGTGGTGGAGTAGGGGATCTCATAGACCTCGATGAGGTTTTCCTCCTTCACATACCGCCACCGGGCCCGGACCTTGAAGGAGCCCCGGCCGGTGCGGTAGATGCCGGCCAGAGCGGCGGCGTCATAGAGCAGCTCCCCCCCGGTGGGCAGGTCGGGGGCCTTCAGGGTGGTCATGATGTCGTGCTCCGGGTTTTTCAGGAAGGCGATGGTGGTGTCGCACACCTCCCCCAGGTTGAAGCCGCACAGGTCGCTGGCCATGCCCACCGCGATGCCCTTGTTGGCGGAGACCAGCACGTTGGGGAAGGTGGTGGGCAGCAGGGTGGGCTCCTTCAGCTTGCCGTCGTAGTTGTCCACAAAGTCCACCGTGTCCTGGTCGATGTCCCCAAAAATCTCGGCGCAGATGGGGTCCAGCCGGGCCTCGGTGTACCGGCTGGCGGCCCAGGCCATGTCCCGGGAGTACACCTTGCCAAAATTGCCCTTGGAGTCCACCAGGGGGTGGAGAAGCGCCCCGTAGCCCCGGGAGAGGCGGACCATGGTGTCGTAGATGGCGGTGTCCCCGTGGGGGTTGAGCTTCATGGTCTGGCCCACGATGTTGGCGCTCTTGGTCCGGGAGCCCCCCAGCAGCTTCATCTGGTACATGGTGTACAGCAGCTTCCGGTGGGAGGGCTTGAAGCCGTCGATCTCCGGAATGGCCCGGGAGACGATCACCGACATGGCGTAGGGCATATAGTTGACCTCCAGGGTCTGGGTGATGGGCTGCTCCAGCACCTCCGCCCGCAGGCCCATCACGTTGGGGTCGGTTTTCCGGGCCTTGTTCTCGTTTTTCTTCTTTGCCATTGGGCCTCCGTCCTATCTGAAAAATCCGTTTGTGGTATGATTTGCTCAACCCTGTGAGGTCTGCCGGAAAATATCTGAAACGCGGCGCTACAGCTCCTTGGGGGCGTATTCCAGCCCGAAGGGGGTGGCGGCCAGACCTCCCTTTCCCGTCTCCCGGAGGGTGTGGGGGAGGGACTGGCCCACCTCCGCCATGGCGTCCAGCACCTGGTCGGGGGGGACCCGGCTGGTGATCCCCGCCAGGGCCATCTGGGCGGCGGACATGGCGTCCATCGCGCCGATGACGTTCCGCTTGACGCAGGGGACCTCCACCAGCCCGCCCACCGGGTCGCACACCAGGCCCAGCAGGTTCTTTACCGCCATGGCGCAGGCGTCCGCCATCTGCTCCGGGGTCCCGCCCTGGAGGTGGACCAGCGCGGCGGCGGCCATGGCGGCGGCGGAGCCGATCTCCGCCTGACAGCCCCCCTCCGCCCCCGAGATGGAGGCCCGGGCGGCGATGACCATCCCAAAGCCGGCGGCCACGTACAGCGCCTGGACCAAGACCTCCTCCTCCGCGCCGAAGTGCCGCCGGTAGGGCAGCAGCACCGCGGGCAGCACTCCGCAGGCCCCGGCGGTGGGGGCGGCCACGATGCGCTTCATACAGGCGTTGCACTCCCCCATGCGCAGGGCCCCGGCCATCACGTCGGTGAGCAGGGGGCCGCACAGGGTCTGCTCCCCCTGTCCGTAGGCGGCCATTTTCCCCCCGTCTCCCCCCACCAGCCCGCTGTGGGAGCGGTCGCCCTCCTGATAGCTCTCGTCCGCCTGGGTCATGGCCTCCAGCATGGCGGACATCTGCTTCCAGGAGGCCTCCGGGGTGATGTTCTGCCGGTCGCAGTCGGACAGCTGGACGCTTTTCCAGAGAGGCAGGCCGCTTTGCCGGCAGTCCTCCAGCATTTGAGCAATGGATGTGAAGTCGATCATACAAGTTCCTCCTCCCGGTCGGGGGTATAGCAGGTGACCCTTAAAATGCCCGGCAGGGCGCGCAGCCACTGGGCGGTCATATCGGAGATGGGCTGGTCGCACTCGATGACCATGACGGCGCTCCCGCCCCGGCCCCCGCGGTTGAGCTGGAGGGTGGCCACATTGAGCCCCTGAGCGGCCAGCGCGCCGGTGACCTGGCTGACGCAGCCCGGGGTGTCCGAGTTGTGGACCACCAGGGTGGGCAGCTCCCCGGTGAAGGAGGTGTCCAGCCCGTCCACCCGGAAGACCCGGATGCGCCCGCCCCCGGGGGAGGAGGCCCCCACCTCCAGATGGCCGCCCCGGTCCCCCTCCAGGGTGATGAGGACGCTGTTGGGGTGAACGTCCCGCAGAGCGCAGGAGCCGAAGGAGAAGCTCAGCCCCCGCTCCTTGGCCAGGGCAAAGCTGTCCGGGACCCGGCTGTCGTCGGGAGCCAGGCCCAGCAGTCCGGCGATGAGGGCCTGATGGGTTCCGTGGCCCTCCCCGGTGGAGGCGAAGGAGCCGTGGAGCAGCAGCTGAGCCCGCACCGGCTCCTGTCCCAGCAGGGAGCGGGCCATCCTCCCAATGCGCACTGCCCCCGCCGTGTGGGAGCTGGACGGCCCCACCATAACGGGACCCAGGATGTCGAACAGGTTCATAGATGCACTCCTTTCAAATTTTTTCACGGGCCGCTGAATAGGGTGTAGGGACACGGCCTGTCGTGTCCGCCGGTATTGCAGGCGGCGGGGTTATGAAATATCCGCCAAATCCAGAAATTCGTGTCCGTGGTCGGCGATATGGGTTTTCCGGCCGGCCAGGTCGTCCCCCAGCAGCAGGTCGAACATCTGGGCGGTGCGCTCCACGTCCTCGGGCATGACCTTGATGAGGCGGCGGGTCTCGGGATTCATGGTGGTCAGCCACATCATTTCCGGCTCGTTCTCGCCCAAACCCTTGGAGCGCTGCACATCGTACTTCTTCCCCTGGAGCTTGGCCACAATGTCGCTCTTCTCCCGGTCGGAGTAGGCGAACCAGGTCTTCTCCTTACAGGTGATCTCGTACAGGGGGGACTCGGCGATGTAGACGTACCCCTCCTGGATCAGGGTGGGGGTCAGCCGGTAGAGCATGGTGAGCACCAGGGTCCGGATCTGGAACCCGTCCACATCGGCGTCGGTACAGATGACCACCTTGTTCCACCGCAGGGCGGACAGGTCGAAGGCGGCCATCTCCTTGGCCCGGCGGTCCTGGACCTCCACCCCGCAGCCCAGCACCTTCAGCAGGTCAGTGATAATCTCGCTCTTGAAGATTTTGCCGTAATCCGCCTTGAGGCAGTTCAGAATTTTTCCCCGGATGGGCATAATGGCCTGAAATTCCCCGTCCCGGGCCTGCTTCACGCTGCCCAGAGCGGAGTCGCCCTCGACGATATACAGCTCGCTCCGCGCCACGTCCCGGGTGCGGCAGGGGACAAACTTTGCCACCCGGCTGGACAGGTCCATGGCCCCGGTGAGCTTTTTCTTCAAATTCAGCCGGGTTTTCTCCGCGTTCTCCCGGGCCCGCTTGTTGACCAGGACCTGTTCGGCGATTTTCTGGGCATCCATGGGGTTTTCGATGAAGTAGACCTCCAGCTGGGCCCGGAGGAAGTCGGTCATGGCCTCCTGGACGAATTTGTTGTTGATGGCCTTTTTGGTCTGGTTCTCATAGGAGGTCTGGGTGGAGAAGTTGTTGCTCACCAGCACCAGGGCGTCCTGGATGTCGGGGAAGGTGATTTTGCTCTCCCCCTTGGTGTACTTGTTCTGCCCCTTCAGCCACCCGTCCACCGCCGAGACAAAGGCGGAGCGCACCGCCTTGTCCGGGGAGCCGCCGTGCTCCAGCCAGGAGGAGTTGTGGTAGTGCTCCACCACCTGCACCCGGTTGGAGAAGCAGAAGGAGACCGACAGCTTGACCTTGTACTCCCCCTTGTCCGCCCGGTCCCGGCCCCTGCGCTCGGTCTGCCAGAAGACGGGGGCGGTGAGGGAGCCCTCCCCCGCCAGCTCGGCCACGTAGTCAATGATGCCGTTGTCGTATTTGAAGTCGGTGGTCTCGAACTTTCCGCCAGCCTGGTTCCGGAAGCGGAAGGTCACCCCCGCGTTCACCACCGCCTGCCGCTTCATCACGTCCAGGTAGTACGCCTCCGGGATGTGGATGTCGGTAAACACCTCCAAGTCGGGCTTCCAGCGGATGGTGGTGCCCGTCTTCTTCCCCCGGTCGGTGGGCTCGCTGTGCAGGCCGCCCACATTCTCCCCCTTTTCAAAGCGGAGGGTGTACTTTTTGCCCTCCCGCCAGACGGTGACCTCCATGTACTCGCTGGCGTACTGGGTGGCGCAGGAGCCCAGACCGTTCAGGCCCAGGGAGTACTCGTAGTTGTCCCCGCCCTCGTTGTTGTACTTGCCTCCGGCGTACAGCTCGCAGAACACCAGCTCCCAGTTGAATTTCTGCTCCTTCTCGTTCCAGTCCACCGGGCAGCCCCGGCCCTGGTCCTCCACCTGGATG
>JAAWSG010000094.1 GCA_022801435.1 Lawsonibacter sp. | reverse complement strand
CAAAGAGTGCGGCAACGAGTTCACCTTTACCGCTGGTGAGCAGGAGTTCTATGCGGAGCGCGGCTTCCAGAACGAGCCCCAGCGCTGCAAGCCCTGCCGCGACGCCCGTAAGAACGCCGCCCGCGGCCCCCGTGAGTACTTTACCGCCGTGTGCGCCGCCTGCGGGGGCGAGGCCAAGGTGCCCTTCGAGCCCAAGTCTGACCGGCCCGTCTATTGCAGCGACTGCTTTGCCAAAATGCGCGAGCAGGGCAACTGATATTCACCAGGAAAAGGGGACGCCCACCAGGGCGTCCCCTTTCTGCACGTTTTCCCAAGGCCGTTTTTTGAACTATCGGCACGGTGCATAAAAATCTACCCGAAATTTTATGCGGGATTGTGAATTGAAAGAGGGAAAATCCTATGATAAAATACCCCACATCAAAGGAAAATCGCATTTCTGTCCTCTCTTTTAACGATTATGTTTGATTTTGCGGCCTCCGGCAGAGCGGGGGCAGATCGCATAAGATATATTGGGAGGAGGCACTTTATGACAGACATTACTTCGATTGGCGAGATCCTGATCGACCTGACCCAGACCGGCGTCAACGGGGCAGGGGTCCCTGTCTTTGCCGCCAACCCAGGAGGCGCGCCGGCCAACCTGGCCGTGGCCGCCAGCCGGCTGGGGGCAAAGACCGCCTTTCTCGGGAAGGTGGGCCAGGACGGCTTCGGTTCCTACCTGCGCCAGGTGCTGGAGGAGAACGGCGTGGACACAGGGGGCCTGCACTCGGGCAGCCAGCCGACCAGTATGGCCATCGTCTCGGTGGATGGGACGGGGGAGCGCAGCTTCCGGTTCCTGCGGAGCGCGGACCGGGACATCAGCGCGGAGGAGGTAGACGAGGAGCAGGTGCTGAACTCCAGAATCCTCCACTTCGGCTCGGTCAGCCTGACGGCAGGGCCCTCCCGGAGCGCCACCATCTTCGCCGCCCGCGCCGCCCGCCATGGAGGCAGGCTGGTCAGCTATGACCCCAACTACCGGCCCGCCCTCTGGGCCAGTCAGGCGGAGGCAGCGGAGTGGATGAGCATCCCCCTGTCCCTGGTGGATATCGTCAAGCTGTCCGAGGAGGAGCTGCCCCTGCTCACCGGAACCACCGACCCGGAGGAGGGGAGCCGCATCCTGGAGGAGGGCGGGGTCCGGCTGGTCCTGCTCACCCTGGGGAGCGCGGGCTGCTATGCGCGCTGGCAGGGGGAGGGGCTCCAGGTCCCCGGCGTCCCGGTGAAGACGGCGGACACCAACGGGGCGGGAGATACCTTCCTGGGCGCGGTGCTCAGCCGGCTGTGCGGACGGGGGGAGCGCCCGCTGGAGGGTCTGACCCTGGCGGAGCTGCTGGAAATCCTCACCTTCGCCAACCGGGCGGCGGCGCTGACCTGCTCCCGCAGCGGAGCCATCCCGGCTATGCCCACCCTGGCGGAGCTGTCCGGTGAAGCGGCCTGCCCGGTCTGAGTCCCCAGGGGACAGCGCCCAAGCGTTTCCCATCCGCGAAGCTGAATTTTACCCCGGTGCGGGACTGCCTGTCCCGCACCGGTTTTTTCACGGGAAAAATAGGGACGTAAAGCTTGAAATTCTATGGAGACTGTGCTAAAATTTGAGACGTGTACCTATGGCGGCAGCGGCCTGTGTAAATCGGGGTGAAGAAGTGGCGCTTGACATTGGACGCGGACTGGACCGTATGGTGGACCGCTATTTGCTGATCTGCCTGTTCCTGGCTCAGTTTATCCTGACCCTGACCGGAGTGGGAAATATATTGGTCTGCGCCCTGCTGGGCCTGCTGCTGTGCGGGGCCGGGCTGGTGCAGGACTCCGCCCAGGTGGACCTGTGGGTGCTGCTCCCCCTGACCGTCTATAACCTGTTCAGCATGGCCTCCTCCCTCCGCGCCGATGGGAACATCACAGAGGGGTACGCTTCGATACAGACTGTGCTGCCAGTGCTCTACCTGCTGAACGCCTGCCTCTCCGGGGAGGAGCGCAAGCTCCTCCGGCGGATGTGCGTGGTGTGGGCGGGGACGGCGGCCCTGGGCGGCATTGCGCAGTTCCTCCAGAGGGCGCTGACCCGGGGGGCCCAGCGGCTGAGCGGCGTTCTGGGCGGACCCAACGCCATGGGGATCTTCCTGGTGGTGAGCTGGTTTTTGCTGGTGCGCTGCGTGTCCGAGGCGGAGGGCCGGCAAAGGGACCTCCTGCGCCGCCTGGAGCCGGTAATTTTGGCGGCTTTGGCCTTGACCCTGTCCATGGGGAGCTTCCTGGCCCTGGCGGCGGGGATGCTGGCGCTGCTGCTGGCGGAGCGGAACGGGAAGCCCTGGAGCAAAGTTCTGCTCCAGGCCTGCCGGATGCTGGCCCGGGCCAGTCTGAGCATGGGAACAGGGATTTTGGTGTATCTTGCGGCCAGCCGGACGGGACGGCCCTGGATGGCGCTGTTCCCGGCGGGGTATATCCTGGCGCTGGCCGCCCTCTGGCCCAGAGTGGAAGGGTTCCTGGAACAGCCCCGCCGGGCCGCCGTGATTGCCGGAATGGGGATTCTGGTGGCCCTGGCGGCAGTGGCGGTCCGGCCCAGCGCCGTTGCCACCTTCCTGGAGCGGCTGGAGATGATGGAAAACGCCTTGGGTTATCTGGGCAGGGAGCCGCTGCTCGGGGTGGGACCCTACCAGTGGCGGCTGCTGAACCTCTACGACGAGGACAAATATTTCAACACCTACCACATCCATAACGCGTTCCTCCATGTGGGAGTGGAGCTGGGCCTGCCCGCCATGGCTATGCTGGTCCTGACGGCGGTGCGCGGCTTCCGGAAGCGGGGGAGCGCCCCCCGGCTGGGAGGGTGTACGGCGTTTCTGGTCCACTGCCTGATGGACACCGGCTTCCTCTTCATCGGCCTGTCCAGCATGGCGCTGGCAGCGGCGGCGGAGCCGGAGCAGGGAGGCAGAAGGCTTCCCCTGGTGGTGCAGCGTGGGTTTTTTGCCCTGATGGGGATGCAGTTCGCTTATCATTTGTATTTCTGTATCCGATATATTGGATAGGAGGGAGCAAGATGGCGGCGGCGCGGAGAGCGGAATTTATGGATGTTTGGCTGCTGCTGGGCGGCTTCTGCGTGCTGGCGGCGGCGGTACTGGGGATGTGGTTTTGGGAGACTGCCCGCCTGCCGGACAACGTGGGGAGAACCCTGACCATGGCGGAGACTGTTGAGGTTATTGGACGCAACAGCCCCCTGACCCAGTACGTCCGCCTGTCCACCAGCGCGGATTTCCCCAGAGAAGAGGAGATTTCCAAAATCACCATCCACCATATGGCCGGAGACCTGAGCCTGGAGAAGGTGGGGGAGATCTTCGGAGAGCGGGACCGGAGGACCTCCGCCAACTACGGCATCGACAGCGATGGCCGGGTGGGGCTGTATGTGGAGGAGTGCAACCGCCCCTGGTCCTCCAAAAGCAAGGAGAACGACAGCCGGGCGGTGACCATCGAGGTGGCCAACGATCAGATCGGGGACGACTGGCACGTGAGCGACGCGGCCTATGAGACGCTGATTGACCTGTGCGTGGATATCTGCCAGAGAAACGGTATCCCGGAGCTGGTCTATACCGGGGACGGGGAGGGCTCTCTGACCCTGCATAAGATGTTTTACAGCGAGACCGAGTGCCCGGGTCCCTATTTGGAGAGCAAAATCCCAGAAATCGTCTATACGGTGAACACAAGACTGCGGGAAGCCTAAAATTCATTCGGAAACGCGTTTGTACATAAAATCCTATATGGTCGCATATGGCAACCCATATGTCATCTCCGTGTACACGGAGA
>JAAWSG010000020.1 GCA_022801435.1 Lawsonibacter sp. | reverse complement strand
CGTACTCCTTGGGGAAGTAGATGCCCATCATGCCCAGCTTGGCCATCTTCTCCACGGTCTCCATGGGGAAGCGCTCCTCCTCGTCGATCTCCTCGGCCAGGGGCTTGACCTCAGTCTCGGCGAACTCGCGGTACATCTTGCGGACCATCTCTTGCTCTTTCGTCAGATGAAAATCCATTTTGCAGTCCTCCTAGTTTATATTACGCTGGTTTACCGGGAAACGCAATGAACGCCCCCTCTCCGGCGGGAGGGGCTTTGTTAGATTTTTAACAATAAAAACCCGAAAAAAGCGCAACACGGGTCTGTCCCGCAGTTGCGGCGCTCTATTTGAGGTATCCGATGCAACTGAAATTATAGCCTTTTTCCCCTCCAGGCGCAAGGGGGACATCCCTGGCAATTTGTACAGTTTTTTACCCTGGAAACTATACAAAAAGCCGAAAATAAAATTTGTCCCAGGCTTTTCCCAACAGATGGCTGACTGTAAAGGGCCTTGATAGTGTACAGTGGGGGTGTAAGGCTTGTCCGCGCTGCATCAAAGAGAAAGGAGAGGTTCAGTAATGCACACTCCCAACAATCTTAAATATATTCCAACAACGGACCGGACACTGATCCAGTCCTCTTCTGTCTCTCCGCACCTCTGACTCCCTGTGCGCATAGTCTGGAACAGCACAAGCATGGAGGCGTTTGTCATGAGGCATGAACTGAATTTTTGGGTGCTGGGCGGCGACCTGCGTCAGGAAAAGCTGGCCCAGCTGCTGGCGGAGGACGGCCACACGGTCCACACCTACGCCCTGGGGGAGCCCCAGGAGGAGACAGAGGGCCTGTATCCTGAAACGAGCCTGGAGCACATCAGCCGGGCGGACTGCGTAGTCCTGCCCCTGCCCGTCACAGGGGAGGACGGAGGACTCAACGCCCCTGCGTCCCCGGAGAGGCATCCTCTAAAACCCATTCTGGACCGGCTGGACCCGTGTCAGCTGCTGTGCGGCGGGTGGGCGGACAACGCCGTGCGGGAACTGGCCCGGGCCCGGGGTCTGACCCTCTGGGACTACTTCGACCGGGAGGAGCTGGCGGTTGCCAACGCGGTCCCCACGGCGGAGGGGGCGGTCCAGCTGGCTATGGAGCACCTGCCCATCACCATCCACGGCGCCCGGGTGCTGGTGCTGGGCTTCGGGCGGGTGGGAAAACTCACCGCCCAGCGGTTCCTGGCCCTGGGAGCGCGGGTCAGCGTCGCGGCCCGGCGGTGCGACCAGCTGGCCTGGGCCCAGGCATCGGGGCTGGGGGCGGAGCGGCTGGACCGGCTGGGGGGCTGGCTGTGCGGGTACGACCTGATCGTCAACACGGTCCCCGCCCGGGTGCTGGACCGGACCGCCCTGGAGGAGCTGAGGCACGACTGCCTGATCCTGGACCTGGCCTCCAAGCCGGGCGGGGTGGACCTGGGGGCGGCGGGGGAACTGGGGCTGACGGTAATATGGGCCCTCTCCCTCCCCGGCAAGGTCGCCCCCGTCACCGCCGGCGGAGCCATCCGGGACACCATTTATAATATCCTGCGGGAGAACGGTATGTGAACCCCTCCCGGCGGAAAGGAAGATCATATTTTGGAAGACAAAACAGTCGGATTCGCGGTATGCGGGTCCTTCTGTACCCACGATAAAGCCATGGGGGCGCTGGAGCAGGTGAAGGCCCGCTTCGCCCGGGTGGTCCCCATCGTGTCCGAGTGCACCGCCGGGACCGACACCCGGTTCGGCGCGGCCCACGACCTGATGCGGGAGATGGAGCGTATCTGTGACCACCGGGTCATCTCCTCCATCAAGGAGGCGGAGCCCATCGGCCCCAAAAAGCTGCTGGACCTGCTCATCATCGCCCCCTGCACCGGAAACACCCTGGGCAAGCTGGCCGCCGGTATCGCGGACTCCTCCGTCACTATGGCGGCCAAGGCACACCTGCGCAACGGCCGGCCCCTGCTCCTGGCCCCCTCCACCAATGACGGACTGGCCGCCTCCGCCGCAAGCATCGGAGCGCTGCTGGCCAGAAAATACATCTACTTCGTCCCCTTCGGTCAGGACGACCCGGAGAAAAAACCCGCCTCCCTGGTGGCCGACTTCTCCCAGGTCGCCGACGCCGCCCGGGCCGCGCTGGAGGGAAACCAGCTCCAGCCCCTCCTCCTCCGCGCCTGACCTGGAACCGCCCCCTCCTCCGGGGGCGGTTTTGCTTTGAAAATTTTAAGCCGTAAAATTGCCGTAAAAATAAATTGAGAGTTAGGCCATAGAATATGCTGTGTTCACAGTCAGAGAAGAAAGTGAGGCAGAGTGTGTGGCAGATAAGATTCATTTGAGCATCCGCATGGACAGCAAGCTGCACGACAAATTCAAATACACAGCGGCTGCGGATGGCCGCACCATGAGCGGGCAGATTCTGTATTTGATTCAGAAATATGTCCGGGATTATGAGAAAGAAAACGGCCCCATCCCGGAAGAGGAGCTGAAATGAGCCTGGCGGAGGGGATACTGGACCTGCTCTTTCCGCCCAAGTGTCCGTTCTGCCAGAAGATTCTGGAGCATCCCCGAGCGCCGCTGTGTCCCGCCTGTCAGCCCGAGCTGGCCTGGCTGGAGGGGGCGGCGGGGGAGCGGCGGGTGGATTTTACCTGCGGGTGTTTCTCTCCTCTGGGCTACCGGGGGCGAACGGCGCAGGCGGTGAAGCGGTACAAGTTTCAGCGGGTGCGGGCCTATGCAGAGCCTCTGGGGGAACTGATGGCCCAGTGTCTCCAGGACCGGCTTCCCCAGGGGGCGGACCTCGTCACCTGGGCCCCGCTGAGCCAAAAGCGCCTGCGGGAGCGGGGCTTCAATCAGGCGGAGCTGCTGGCCCGGCGGGTGGGGGAGCTGTGCGGCCTGCCCTGCGCTCCCACTCTGCGCAAGATCAGGCACACCCGCCCCCAGTCCGGTCTGGCTGGGGACGGTGAGCGGAAGGCCAACGCGGAAGGGGCCTATGAGCTGCTGCCCGGGGCGGCGCTGTCCGGGAAGCGGGTGGTGCTGGTGGACGATGTGGTCACCTCCGGCGCGACCCTCTCCCAGTGCGCCCGGCTGCTGCGGGAGGCGGGCGCGGAGGCGGTATACGGCCTCACCCTGGCCCAAGCCCGGGGGGATGAGGACAGGTCTGCCCCAAAACTTCCCGAGAAAACGGGAAAATTGTAGGAAAAAACGATTGAAAACCCGGCGCTGTCCGGCTATAATATAGAATGCAGAAGCATAAGGCCGCCCAAGAGGACGGCTGAGAGATATAGGGCCGGCTGTTTTCCACCGGCCTATACACACGATATCATAAATAAAGGTGGAACATTATGGGTTGGTTTAGCAAGGATATTGGCATTGATCTGGGTACCGCTTCGGTGCTGGTCTATATCAAGGGCAAGGGCGTGGTCCTGCGGGAGCCCTCCGTGGTGGCTATGGATAAAAATACCGGAAAGCTGCTCAAGGTGGGGACCGAGGCCCAGGCCATGCTGGGGCGCACTCCGGGCAATATTGTGGCCATGCGTCCCCTGCGGGAGGGGGTCATCTCGGACTACGACATGACCGAGCGGATGCTCAAGGAGTTTATTAAAAAGGTAGCGACCTTTTCGCTGTTCAAGCCCCGCCTGCTCATCTGCATCCCCTCCGGCATCACCGAGGTGGAGGAGCGCGCCGTGGTGGACGCGGGCATCCAGGCCGGAGCCCGGCGGGCCTACCTCATTGAGGAGCCTGTGGCCGCCGCCATCGGCGCGGGCATCGACATCTCCAAGCCCGACGGCCACATGGTGGTGGATATCGGCGGCGGGACCGCGGACATCGCCGTCATCTCCCTGGGCGGGGTGGTGGAGTCCGCCTCCATCAAGATCGCCGGGGACAAGTTTGACGAGGCGGTGGTCAAGTATATCCGCCGCAAGCACAACGTCCTCATCGGGGACCGCACCGCTGAGGAGCTGAAAATCAACATCGGCTGCGTCTTCCCCCGGCCCGAGGAGGTCACCATGGAGATCAAGGGCCGCTGCCTGATGACCGGCCTGCCCCGGGTGTTCAACGTATCCTCCAGCGAGATGATCGAGGCCTTTGACGAGGTCTCCGGCCGCATTCTGGAGGCCATCCACAGCGTGCTGGAGCGTACCCCCCCGGAGCTGGTGGCGGATATCTCCACCAACGGCATCGTCATGACCGGCGGCGGGTCCCTGCTGTGGGGCTTCGACAAGCTGGTCCAGTCCCACACCGGCATCGAGACCCACGTGGCCGAGGACGCCATCTCCTGCGTGGCCTACGGCACGGGCAAAAGCCTGGATGGGCTGGACTCCATGCAGGACGGGACCATGAACCTGTCCCGCCGGAAGCAGATGAACTATTAAAGGAGAGCCGCCGTGGAGGACATTCAACAGGCGGTCTCCTCCGCCGTCCAGAGCGGGTGGCTCAAGGCCCTGACCCTGGAGCGCCTGGCGGGGGTTCTGCTGCTTGTCCTGGTGGGGCTGCTGACCATCCGCGTGGTGCTGAAGCTCACCGACCGGCTGCTGGACCGGGCCAAGTCCCTGACCGGAGTCCGCATCTATATCCGCACCGCGGTCCAGGCGGTCCTGTGGCTGCTGCTGGGGCTGACGGTGGCGGAGTCCCTGAATGTGGATGTGACCTCCATCATTGCCGTGCTCAGCGTGGCGGGCATCGCCGTCTCCCTGGCCCTCCAGAGCACCCTGTCCAACCTGGCGGGGGGCATCGTGCTGCTGGTCACCCGGCCCTTCCAGGTGGGGGACTATGTGGAGGCGGACGGGGTGGACGGGACCATCACCGCCATCACCCTGTCCTATACCGCCTTCACCACCCCGGACAACAAGGAGATCTTCGTCCCCAACAGCCAGCTGGCTGCGGTGAAGATTATCAACTACAACGCCCTGGGCAAACGGCGGCTGGACCTGAAATTTTCCGCCTCCTACGACGCCTCTACCCAGCGGGTGCGGGACGCCATCCTGGAGGCGGTGTCCGCCCTCCCCCAGATTCTGGACGACCCCGCCCCGGCGGTCTACCTCTCGGAGTACCAGGCCAGCAGCATCCAGTACCTGCTCCGCCTGTGGACCCGGTCGGAGGACTACTGGGAGGTGTACTACGCCCTGCTGGAGGGGGTGCGGGAGAGTTTTATTCGCTGGGAGGTGGAGATGACCTACGACCATCTGAACGTACACATTGTGGAGCCCCGGTCCTAAGCCAGCTCCGCCCCCGCGCCCCGGGGCCTTCAAGGCATGGCCAGCCCGTGAAGAAAACCGTCCAGCTGGGGGGAGAGCACCTCACCCCCCACCACGGTGTTCCTGCAGATGAGGAGGTTGGCCTGCACGCCCGTCTCCCCGGTGGGGTAGTTGGTGATCTCATAGGTGTACCGCTTCACCCGCTTGCCCGCGTACTTCTCCAGGTTGAAGCCCTGGCCGCTCTGGAGGGCCAGATACTCGTCATAGCTGTCGTCCATCTCCTCGGGGATGAGCAGCTCCTGGGTGGCGATGGGCTCCTGGCTGACCTGCCACCCGTAGGCGGACAGGTACTCCACCCGGTCCTCATTGGTCTTGACCCCCTTGGGGCTGGGGGCGGCGGAGGCGGAGACCTCCCGGCTGAGCCCCTGGCCCAGATTCAGCGCCACGGCGCAGCAGCACAGCAGAGCCGCCGCCGCTACCCCCAGCGCCAGCCTGCGGCGGGGCATTTTCGCGGTTACAATCAACAATGTCATCGCTCCTTCCGTCAGTGTGTTCTCCCTCTAAGGTATGTGGAAGGAGGAGCGGTTATGTCTCAAGGAGAAGGGCGGGAGGAGAGCTGTGGAGCGTCTGGACAAGCTGCTGTGCTCCACCGGCCGCTGGAGCCGGAGGGAGGTCAAACAGCTGGTCCGCCAGAGCCGGGTGCTGGTGGACGGACGGCCCGCGGACAGCCCGGAGGAGAAGCTCGACCCGGAGCGGGCGGAGCTCCAGGTGGACGGCCAGCGGGTGTACTGCGCGGCCTTCCTCTACCTCATGCTGCATAAGCCGGCGGGGGTGCTGTCCGCCACCGAGGACCGCCGCCAGCCCACCGTTCTGGACCTGCTCCCCCCCGAGCTGGGCCGGCGGGGGCTCTTCCCCGTGGGGCGGCTGGACAAGGATACCACCGGCCTGCTGCTCCTCACCGATGACGGCCCTCTGTCCCACGCCCTGCTCTCCCCCCGCCGCCACGTGGACAAGGTGTATTGGGCTCGGGTGGAGGGGACCCTGGACGCCGGGGACGCGGACGCCCTGAGAGAGGGAATGACCCTGGGGGACGGCCTGCGCTGCCTGCCCGCGGAGCTGGAGATTTTGGAGGACGGCTCCCAGTGCCGGGTCACCCTGCGGGAGGGGAAGTACCACCAGGTCAAGCGGATGCTGGCCGCCCGGGGAAAGCCTGTCCTGGCCCTGAAGCGGCTGTCTATGGGTCCGCTGGCCCTGGACAGGGCGCTGAAGCCGGGAGAATGGCGGTTTTTGCGGCCCCAGGAGGTGCTTGCTCTGCAAAGCCTGCGGGGGGTCCGATAAAAAATTGGGCAAACTGAACAAAAAATTGAAAAAAACACTTGCCAAGCAGGGGGGACAGCCGTTATAATAAGGACATAGAGCGGAATCAGTGTGTAGGAGGGATCGCTGTGTCAAGCAGGATGTTCCAAGGTGTCGTACTCCAAATGAAGGACAGTGTGGACCGCACAGTGGGTGTAGTGGACGCCGAGGGGGTCGTGGTCGCTTGCAGCGAACTGACCTGCATCGGCGAGCAATGGCCCGGAGCGGCGGCGGCTATCAGCGGGGGGGAGAGTGTTCCCGTCTGCTTTGAAGGAAAAACCTTCAGACCTCTGGCCGGCTGGGGGGCCCAGTTCGACTACGCCGCCTTCATCAAGGGGGAGGACGAGACGGCCGCCAGTCTGTGCGCCATGGCCGTGGTGGCCTTCAACGGAGCCAAGACCTATTATGAGGAGAAGCACGACAAGGCCACCTTTGTCAAAAACATTATCTCAGACAATATCCTTCTGGGGGATATCTACACCCAGGCCAAGGAGCTGCACTTCGTATCGGAGGCCCCCCGGGCGGCTTTCCTGGTGCGCCAGCTGGGTCCCGCCGATGTGACTGCCATCGACGTGATTCAGAATCTGTTCCCCGATAAGCAGACCGACTTTGTCATCTCCATCAATGAGACCGATATCGCCCTCATCAAGCAGCTCCCCGAGGGGGCGAACACCCGGGACCTGCAAAAGATTGCCAAGCAGGTGTCCACCGCCGTTACCCAGGAGCTGGGCATCAAGGTGGTCATCGGCATCGGTACGGTGGTGGGCCACATCCGGGACCTGGCCCGGGCCTATAAGGAGGCGGGGGTGGCCATCGATGTGGGCAAGGTCTTCGACACGGAGAAGACGGTCATCAACTACGAGAACCTGGGCATCGGCCGGCTCATCTACCAGCTGCCCACCATTCTGTGCCAGATGTTCCTCCAGGAGGTTTTTAAGAAAAATCCCATTGACGCCCTGGACCAGGAAACTCTGCTCACCATCAACAAGTTCTTTGAAAACAACCTGAACGTGTCAGAGACCGCCCGGAAGCTCTTCGTCCACCGGAACACGCTGGTCTACCGGCTGGAGAAGATCAAAAAGCTCACTGGCCTGGATCTGCGGGAGTTTGACGACGCCATCACCTTCAAGGTGGCGCTGATGGTCAAGAAGTACCTCATCTCCCGGGGGATCGAGTCCTGAGCGCCCACAGCAAAATCGCGCCTCCCTCCGCTGCCCAGGCGGAGGGAGGCGCTTGCTTTTCCGGAACAAAAGCGGAGCGGAGGGATTTTCTTCTCCCTCCGCTGCTTTCTGCGGACTAGCCCTTCACCGAGACGTAGTCCTTGGACACGTAGCCCGTGTTGCTGCCGCCGTAGTTGATGTGATACCAGCCGTTCTCCTCCCCCAGGATGGTGATCTCCGCCCCGTTGTTGGCGCTGGCAACGACGCTGTGCTCCCGCCCAGGTCCGGAGCGGATGTTCAGGCCGTTCTCCGCGTTGATGATGGTTCCCTTGCTGTTGGGGGCCACCGGTCCGGAGGGGGTGGTGGGATTGGCGGGGGTAGTGGTGGCCGCGCCGGGGTCGTCACCAGTCCCCGGGCCGGTGGTCACCGTGTCCGAGTTCTGGACCTTGCAGTAGACGATACACTCCGCCTTGACCTCCCCGCAGGTGGCGGTGATGATGACCTTGGCGGTGGAGGTTCCGCTGTGCCGGTTGGTGACCAGGCCGTTCTCGTCAATGGAGGCGGCGCTGGAGTTGCTGGTGGCCCAGGTGACGGGCTGGGTCACGCCGGCGGGGGAGACGGTGGCCTGCATTTGGAACTTCTCATTGGGCCGGAGGGTCATATCATACTTGTTCAGGGAGATGGACTGGGGGGCCAGTTGGACGGGCGGGGTCACTGTGTTGGGGCTGCTGGTGTCCGGGGTGGAGACGCTGCCGCCGGGCTGGCTGACGGCGCCCTGTCCGGAGCCGGAGGAGTTGTCGGGCTGGCTGGTGCTGGAGCCCGTGCCGCTGCTGGACGCGTCCCCTCCGTTCTTGCCGCCGAAGATGGCGCTGCTGAAGAACCGGAACACGATAAACATGGCTGCGATAATCAGCACCAGAGAGATGACCAGCACCGCCACCCGCAGGGGGTTGGCCGGGGCGCCGTAGCCTCCGCCTCTGGAGTTGGACACCCGCTTGCCCCCGGCGGCGCTGCGTCCGGGCCGCTCGTCACAGAAGGGACAGCGCTTGTAGGTGGTGGAGTAGTCCTCTCCGCAATTTTCACACCGCACCGTGTCGGTACGGCGGGTGGTGTTTTGTTGAGGGGTCTGTCCCTGGGGGCTCCTCCGGATGGGGGGAGGGGCCTGCCGGCTGCCGGAAGGGGTGGCCTGCCGGCTGCTGGAAGGGGCGGCCTGCCGGCTGCCGGGGGTGGGGGCGCGCCGCTCCGGGGGACGCCGGGAGGGCTCCTGTCTGTCTGCCATTGTGCATTCCTCCGCTTAACCTGATTGGTCCGTAATCGCGGACAGTTTCTATTTTAACGTGATTTTCTCCTCCCGTCAACGAAAAAACGCAAAATAACAAAATGTTTACATCTTTCTGTCTGCCGTTGGGGAAAAATCCGGGGCGGAAGGGACAAAGCCGCTTGACCGGAGGTCCCCTTTTCCCTATAATAGGGGAGGACCCACCACAGAACACAGGAGGCCGCCGCAATGGGGAATATCATGACCGCCAGCGAGATGCACAAGCAGTATAACGAGGTGATCACCGCCTTCCGCAGGATGATCCCCGACCCGGCCCTGCGCGTCCGGTTCAGCGGCCAGGTGGACGGGTATATGCGCCAGTACGCCCTGGGGGTGTGGAAGGCGGACAACGGCGGCTCCATCGCCCCCCGGCATGTGGAGTGCTACAACGCCATTTACTCCGGAGAAAACCCCGCCCCCTCCGCCCTGTACTGGGAGGTGGCCACCGGTTCAGCCGAGTTTGGGCAGTTCCAGCCCCCGGCGTTTTTTGAGGATCTGCGCCAGTACGACCGGCGGTTCGGGACCGGCCTGGCCCGGCGGTTCACCGACCAGCTGACCCTGCTGCTCCTCCTCTTCGCCGCGGCGGACGGGATGGTCAGCGAGCGGGAGGCCGGATTTGTCAATTCCTGCGCGGAGCTCCTGTCCAGCCTGTGTGACCGGGACGGGCTGACCGCCGGCCGTCCCGCGCTGAGGGCGGATGAGTTCATCACCCCCGCCGCCCCCGCCCGGCCCGCCCAGTCCGCAAGGGAGCAGACCGGTGCGCTCCAGGAGGAGGCCCAGGAAAAACCTCCCGCGCTGGAGGAACTGCTGGCCGAGCTGGATGGGCTGTGCGGCCTGGAGCGGGTGAAGAAGGACGTAAAGAGCCTCATCAACCTGGTGAAGGTGCGCAAGCTGCGCCAGGAGGCGGGGCTGCCTGTGCCGCCCGTGTCCCTCCACCTGGTTTTTATGGGCAATCCAGGCACGGGCAAAACCACGGTGGCCCGGCTTCTGGCCAGCATTTACCACGCCATCGGGGTGCTCTCCAAGGGGCAGCTGGTGGAGGTGGACCGCTCCGGCCTGGTGGCGGGCTTCGTGGGACAGACCGCCCTGAAAACCCAGGAGGCGGTGCAGAAGGCCATCGGCGGGGTGCTGTTCATTGATGAGGCCTACGCCCTGGTCAACGCGGAGAACGCCAACGATTTCGGCCACGAGTCCATTGAGGTCATTTTGAAAAACATGGAGGACCACCGGGAGGACCTGATTGTCATCGCCGCGGGGTATACGGACCGGATGGAGCAGTTTATCCACGCAAATCCCGGCCTGGAATCCCGGTTCAATAAATATATCTGCTTTGAGGACTATGACGCGGGACAGCTGCTGGAAATTTTCCGGTCCATGTGCAGGAAAAACGGATATGTCCTCTCCCAGGAGGGGGAAGCGTTTCTAAAGGAGGACCTGCAATCCCTCTATGAGGAGCGGGATGAGAACTTCGGCAACGCCCGGGAGGTGCGCAACCTCTTTGAGCAGGCCGTCGCCCGGCAGGCGGACCGGGTGTCCCAGCTGGAGGAGCCTACCAAGGAACAGCTGATGGAGCTGAACACGGAGGACCTGGGGGAAGCGGAAGGGTAGCGCGATTTTGCAGGGACACAACAAGTCGTGTCACCACATAACGTCCCCGGGGCGTATCCGCGCGCGGGAGAAGAGGAGGGAATCAACATGGAGGGGTTCATACAGCTGCTGGAGGAGCCGGAGGAGCGCGCGATCTGGGACCGCGTCTATGAGGAGCTGCAATTTCGGCCCAGCGTGCGGGAGAACGGGCCGGCGTTCCAGGTCCCGGAGCCCTGGGTGGTTCATGGGCTGCCGTATTTCCCTATTGACGAGCAGTATGAGGCATTTGAGGCCGCCGCCCGGGAGACCTTAGCCGCCAGCCTGGGGGAGGACGATTGGATTTACGCCCTGGACTGGCATCACAGCGGCTTCCGGTACGACCCCCGCCAGCCCATCACCGGGCACAGCTTCTGGGTGGAGGACCGCCGTTACAGCGGTGGAGGGTACAACGCGTACTTCCCCGACTTCTACCCTGACGGGGACTACTACTTCTTTGTCCAGCGGGAGCTGAACTGGGGCTGGCTGGGACACCCCTGGCGGAGGGAGATCTGGCTGTACGGCGAGCCGCTGGTCTCCCTGCTGTCCCCCCGGCTGGAGGCGCTGGGCTTTCCTGCCAAGCGGACACCGAAAAAGGAGTGATTTTGTATGAGCGCAGACTGCGCCCGCCCCTATTATCAGGACACAGGCCGCCGGCCCTGCCTCTACTACGCGGTCATCGGGATGGAGGAGGGGAAGGAGCTGGAAATCTCCCGCAGCCGCCACCGGGTAGATGAGATACCCGCCGGGCTGACTCTGAGCGGCTTCCGGAGGGCGCAGCACGGCAGAGAGATGGACCAGCTGCTGAACATCTTCCCCAGCAGACTGCTGGAAGGGCCCGCTCTGTACGAGCAGGCCAAAGCCGCCCGGAATTGGCTGATCCTTCAGGGGACGGTCCAAAGGGATGACACCCTGGACTATCTCCGCAACGCGGTGGGCATCGTTCAGGCGGCCCTGGAAACAGGCGCGGCGGCGGTACTGGACCTGTTTGCTTTGCGCTTTTTTTCTTCGGAGCGGTGGACGCGGGAGATTTTTTCCGAGCCATTCTCTCCCTGGGTACATGCGTCCATCCTGAGCAGCCCTATGGAGGACGGAACACTCTGGCTCCATACCAGGGGGATGCTGAAGTTCGGCCGTCCGGATATCGGACTGAAGGGGGTCCCGCAGTCAGAGCAGGGGCGGGCGGCGGAGATTTTTCAGCAGATGATCTTCTGCGAGGCCCAGGGCGCGGCGTTCCCCCGGCCCGCCAAGCTGCACCTGGGGACCGGCGGGGCCTGTACCGTCTTTCCCGCCCTGGCCGGTGATCGCGGGGACCCGGACTACAATAACGAGCACTACAGCCTCCGCTGGGAGGACTGTCAATTTGAAAACCAATGAGGAGGAGTCAACATGCTGATTCAATTTGACCAGATACCCGAGACCGTCATCCCCCATATGCGGGGGGGAGAGGGGCAGGTGGTCTCCCATATGCACACCGACGGGGACAACAAGATCATGCGGGGGCTGCTGGCGCCGGGGTGTACCATCGGCCTGCACACCCACGAGACCAGCAGCGAGATCATCTACATCCTGTCGGGGACGGGGAAGGTGCTGTGCGGCGGGGAGTACGAGCCCCTGGCCCCCGGCTCCTGCCACTACTGCCCCAAGGGCTGCGCCCACAGCCTCATCAATGACAGCGGAGCGGACCTGGTCTTCTTCGCCGTGGTCCCGGAGCACAGGGCATGAGGGTAGCCTTCTGCACCCTGGGCTGCAAGGTCAACCAGTACGAGACCCAGGCCCTGGAGCAGCTCTTCGCCGCCCGGGGGCACGAGCTGGTCCCCTTCGAGGGGGAGGCGGACCTGTATGTGGTCAACTCCTGCACCGTGACGGCGGTGAGCGACAAAAAATCCCGGCAGACCGTCCGGCAGGTGCGCAGGCGGGCCCCCGAGGCGGTGATCGCCCTGTGCGGCTGCTACCCCCAAACCCACCCGGAGGACATGGCGGAGCTGCCGGTGGACCTGGTGGCGGGGACGGGGGACCGGCTGGGCTTCGCGGAGCTGGCAGAGCGGACCTGGGCGGAGCGCCGGCGGTTCACCTCCCTGGACGACGCCATGAGGCGGAGGCGCTTCGAGCAGCTGCCCCCCGGCGGGCTGGAGGGGCGTACCCGGGCCATGCTCAAGGTGGAGGACGGCTGTGTCAACTTCTGCGCCTACTGCATCATCCCCTACGCCCGGGGGCCGGTGCGCTCCCTCCCCCTGGAGGAGGCCGCCGCCCAGGCAAAGGAGCTGGCGGCGGCGGGCTATCAGGAGCTGGTGCTCACCGGAATCGAGATCTCCTCCTGGGGGCGGGACCTGGAGGGGAGACCGGAGCTCATCGACCTCATTGAAGGGGTCTGTGCCGCCGCCCCGAACTGCCGGGTCCGCCTGGGTTCCCTGGAGCCCCGGACCATCACCGAGACGTTCTGCCAGCGGGCGGCCCGGCTGGACAACCTGTGCCCCCACTTCCACCTGTCCATGCAGAGCGGCTGTGACGCCACCCTGAAGCGGATGAACCGGAAGTATGACACCGCCCGGTTTATGGAGAGCGCGGGCCTGATCTGGAAGTATTTTCAAACCCCCGTCCCCGCCATCACCGCCGACATGATTGTGGGCTTTCCCGGGGAGACCGAGGAGGAGTTTGCAGAATCCCTGGACTTTATCCAGCGGTGCGCCTTTTCCTCCATGCACATCTTCCCCTACTCCAAGCGGCCCGGGACCCCGGCGGCCTCCATGCCCGGCCAGGTGTCCAGGACGGTCAAGGAGGAGCGGGCCCGCCTGGCCATAGAGACCGCCGCCCGGATGGAACGCAGCTATTTGCAGCAGTGGGACAAGGTGACCGTCCTCTTTGAGGAGGAGCGGGACGGCCTGTGGTGGGGCCGCACCCGTCAGTACTGCAAGGTGGGGGTCCCCAGCGGAGAAAACCTCCACAACCAGCTGCGGAGGGTGCAGGCCGCCGCCGTGGAGGAGGGCTGGCTCCGGGGGGAATTATTAAATTTGGAAAACGGGTAGCGCCTGGGGGAAAAGAGTGGTATAATAAGGACGGAATTTTGTACCAATTGAGAGGAGTCCTGCCCTATGAGCGAGGAAATGAATTACAGCGCCAACCCCGGCAAGCAGCTGGTCCGCAGGGTAGACGGCGTGGATTACCTGCGTATCCCGGTCAAAACCCACCTGATTACCAAGGAGGACGACATGGCGGAGGTGGTGAACAAGTACCCCAAGGACAAGATGCGGGCCGGGGATATTTTGTTCATCTCCGAGAAGGCGGTGGCCTGTACCCAGAGCCGGGCCATCCCCATGGAGGACATCCGGCCCCGAAAGCTGGCGGTCACCCTGAGCCGCTACGTAACCAAAACCCCCGCCGGCATCGGGCTGGGCATCCCGGAGACCATGGAGATGGCCCTTCAGGAGTGCGGGACCCTGCGCATCCTGTTCGCCGCCTTCTGCTCCATCCTGGGCAAGCTTTTGGGGCGGAAGGGCTGGTTCTATATGGTGGCCGGCCCCAAGGCGCGGGGCATCGACGGCCCTACCGAGGGGACCATCCCGCCCTATGACCACTATGTGGTGCTGACTCCGGCGGACCCCATGGGCACGGCGAAGAGGCTGGCTCAGGCTTTGGGGCATCCGGTGGCCATTGTGGATATCAACGACCTGGGGGCCAATATTTTGGGCTTTTCGGAAAAATCTCCCTCTATGGACTTCCTGGCCCGGGCGCTGGGGGACAACCCGCTGGGCCAGGGGGAGGAGTGTACCCCGATGGGTATCCTGCGCAAAGCGTAGCCGCCCCCGCCCATTGGGAAAGATGTCATCTATGAAAACAGCAGCCCCCCGGTCCAGCCGCGGACCGGGGGGCTGCTGGCGGGATTGGGCTATTTATCCGCCAAAAGCTTATTCAGTTCGGTCATAAAGGTGTTGATATCCTTGAACTGCCGGTAGACCGAGGCGAAGCGGACATAGGCCACCTCATCCACCTTTTTCAGCCGCTCCATCACCAGCTCCCCAATCTGGGCGGAGCTGACCTCCCGCTCCATCTGGTTCTGGAGGACCTGCTCGATCTCCGCCACCAGCTGTTCCAGGATCTGGTAGGGGACGGGGCGCTTCTCACAGGCCCGGATCAGCCCGCCCATGACCTTGTTGCGGTCAAAACTCTGCCGGCTGCCGTCCTTTTTGATGACCATCAGGGGCAGGCTCTCAATGGTCTCATAGGTAGTGAACCGCTTGTGGCAGGACAGGCACTCCCGGCGGCGGCGGATGCTGGCCCCCTCATCGGCGGGGCGGGAGTCCACGACCTTACTCTCTAAATGGGCGCAGTAGGGACATTTCATGGCGCATACCTCCTGATGTTTTTGGCGGCTGGGACCGCTGCTGTAATAGGCATTATATCACGTTCCGCTCCCTTTGAACAGCCCCTTTCCAGGGAATGGCAGGGGCGGGCGGGAAGAGAAATCTTAGTTTTTTCATAGAACATCCAAGAATTTTCTATCGTTTTTGCGGCAGAGCTGCGCTAAAATGGGGAGCGTGGGTCAGGACGCGTCTGCTCTGTCCCGCAAAAGAAATGAAATTGTAGGAGGAACCAAGAATGAAAAAAGCACTTGCGCTTGCCCTTGCCGCTGTGATGTCCCTGGGCCTGCTGGCCGGCTGCGGCGGCGGCGGCGGGGATAAGTCCAGCACCCCTGCCCCGGGTGGGGCCAGCCAGAGCCAGCCCGGCGCGGCCTCTTCCATCCCCGAGGCCCCCGCGGGCGGCGGAACCGTGGGCGTGTGCATCTACAAGTTCGATGACGCCTTCATGACCACCTACCGCAACGCCCTGGAGGAGATCCTGGAGAGCAAGGGCTACAAGCCCCTTACCGTGGACGGCAACAACGACCAGTCCAAGCAGAACGAGCAGATCAACACCTTCATTACCCAGGGGGTGGACGCCCTCATCATCAACCCCTGCATGACCTCCGCCGCCGACTCCATCATTGCCACCGTGAAGGCCGCCGGTATCCCCACTGTGCTCATCAACCGTGAGCCCACCGCCGAGCAGATGGCCGCCTATGACAAGCTGGTCTATGTGGGCTGCGACGCCCGCCAGTCCGGCACCATGCAGGGCGAGCTCATCCTGGACACCCCCAACAAGGGCGACATCAACGGCGACGGCAAGATCTCCTATATCATGATCCAGGGCGACCCTGAGAACATCGACGCCCAGTACCGCACCGAGTTCTCCGTCAAGGCTCTGACCGACGCCGGCATGGAAGTGGAGCAGCTGGACCTGCAGCGCGGCGACTGGGACCGTGAGAAGGGACAGACCATCTGCGCCAACGACCTGGCTCAGTACGGCGACCAGATCGAGGTCGTGTTCTGCAACAATGACGACATGGCCATCGGCGCCCTCCAGTCCATCCAGGCCGCCGGCCGCAAGGTCAACGAGGACATCTATCTGGTGGGCGTGGACGCCCTGGACGCCGCTCTGAACGAGGTCAGCAACGGCAACATGACCGGGACCGTGCTCAACGACGCCGTGGGCCAGGCCACCGAGGCGGTCAACCAGATGGAGGCTCTGCTGGGCGGCGCTACCTTCAGCTCCGGCAACCAGAGCGTCTATGTTGACTATGTGAAGGTCACTCCCGACAACGTGGGCGACTTCATGTAATCGGTATTCCGGAACCTTCAGGGTGCGTGCGCAGGTGCGCACGCACCCTGCATTATATCTTGTGCGCGGGGCAAACCGCGGGAGACAGTGTGCCCGCAGCTTATTCCGCGCATAGCGACGCCGCTCCCGGCCCCGCGCAGAGGGAACGGGAGAACTGTAAGAGAGGGGGAACCGTGATTTGTCAGAATATCGTTTGGAAATGAGCGGGGTGGTCAAGACCTTCCCCGGGGTCAAGGCCCTGGACCACGCCCAGCTCAAGCTCCGCCCCGGTACTGTCCACGCCCTGATGGGGGAGAACGGCGCGGGGAAGTCCACCCTGATGAAGTGCATGTTCGGCATCTATCACATGGACGAGGGAGAGGTCATCTATGAGGGCCAGCGGGTCCAGATCAACGGACCTCTGGACGCCCTGAACCGGGGCATCGCCATGGTCCATCAGGAGCTCCAGCCCATCCCGGAGCGCTCCATCGGGGAAAACATCTATGTGGGCCGCTACCCGGTCAGGCACTTCGGACCCATGCAGCTCATCGACCACGAGAAAATGTATCAGGACGCGGCCAAGGTGCTCCAGGAGGTCCACCTGAACTACGACCCCAAGGCCAAGCTGGGGACCCTCAGCGTCTCCCAGATGCAGCTGGTGGAGATCGCAAAGGCCGTCTCCGCCGACTGCAAGGTGCTGATTTTGGACGAGCCCACCTCCTCCCTCACCGCCGCCGAGGTGGAGGCCCTGTTCACCATCGTCAACGAGCTGCGGAGCAAGGGGGTGTCCATCGTCTACATCAGCCACAAGATGGACGAGATTTTGCGTATCAGCGACGAGGTCACCATCATGCGGGACGGCCAGTACGTGGGGACCTGGAGCGCCAAGGAGCTGACCACCGACTTCATCATCACCAAGATGGTGGGCCGGGAGCTGTCCAACCTCTACCCCAGGCGGGAGAACATCCCCGGCGAGGCGGTCTTTGAGGTGGAGGACTTCACCTCCATCAACCCCAAGAGCTTCCGCCACGCCACCTTCAGCGTCCGCAAGGGGGAGATCTTGGGGGTGGCCGGCCTGGTTGGGGCCCAGCGCACCGAGCTGATGGAGGGCCTGTTCGGCCTGCGCTGCCACAGCGCCGGTCGCATCGTCTATAAGGGCAAGGAGCTGAAGATCAACCAGCCCCAGGACGCCATCCGAAACGGCATCGCCCTGCTCACCGAGGACCGGCGGGCCACCGGCATCCTGGGGGTGCTGTCCATCGCGGACAACGTGTCCATCGCCTCCCTGGACCAGTACCTGGTGGCGGGCATCATGCTCAACGACGGGAAGATTGAGAAGCTGGTCCAGGACAACGTGGCCAAGCTGTCCATCAAGACCCCCTCCTCCAAGACCCAGATCCAGACCCTGTCCGGCGGCAACCAGCAGAAGGTGCTCATCAGCCGCTGGCTGGCCAACGACCCGGACGTGTTCATTATGGACGAGCCCACCCGAGGTATCGACGTGGGGGCCAAGTATGAGATCTACTGCATCATCGCCGAGCTGGCCAAGCAGGGCAAGAGCATCATCATGATTTCCTCTGAGATGAGCGAGCTGATCGGCATGGCGGACCGCATCATGGTCATGTGCGACGGCCGGGTCACCGGCTTTATCGACGGCAAAGACGCCAATCAGGAGAACATCATGGCCCTGGCGACCCAGTTTGAGTAAGGAGGAGAGAACACTATGGAGAAAAAAATGGACAAGGCCAATGGCTTTAATCTTTTGAAATTCATGTCGGACAACGCCATCATCCTGCTGGTGCTGCTCCTGGCCATCATCACTGGACTGACCACCAAGAACTTCTTTACCCCCCGGAATTTCAGCAACCTGTTCATCAACATGTCCCCCCGGTTCATCATTGCCTGCGGTGTGTCCGGCTGTCTGATTACCAAGGGAACAGACCTGTCCGCCGGCCGTCAGGTGGGCCTGGCCGCCTGTCTGTCCGCCATGATGCTTCAGGACATCACCTACGCCGCCCGGATGCTCCCCTGGTTCCCCGACATCCACTGGATCGTGGCCCTGATTATCGTCATGATCATCATGGGGGTCATCGGCGGCATCAACGGCTGCGTCATCGCCTTTTTGAAGGTCCCCCCCTTTATCGCTACCCTAGGTATGCAGACCATCGTCTACGGCGCCTGCCAGATCATTACCAACAACCAGCCTCTGGGCGGGTTTAAGGAGAGCTACTCCGACGTGGCCCGGAGCTCGGTGGGGGGTGTGCTCCCCTATTTGGCTATCTTTGCTATCCTGGTGGGCATCTACTTCCTCTTCCTGTACAACAAGACCCGCCACGGCAAGTACATGTACGCCATCGGCGGCAACGAGTCCGCCGCCCAGGTGGCCGGCGTCAACGTCACCGCCACCATCATCCGCATCTACCTGCTGGCGGGCATGATGTACGGACTGGCCGGCTTCCTGGTGGGGGCCAAGGCGGGCGGCGCCTCCACCGCCACCGGCTTCGGCTATGAGCTGGAGGCCATCGCGGCCTGTACCATCGGCGGCGTCTCCGCCAACGGCGGCGTGGGCCGGGTGTCGGGCATCCTGGTGGGCGTGCTGGTCTTCGAGGCCCTGAAAATCTGCCTGCAGTTCCTGGGCGTGGACCCCGCCTACACCTTCGTGGCCCAGGGCCTGGTCATCATCATCGCCGTGGCCCTTGACCTGCGCAAGTACCTGGCCAAGAAGTAATGGACCGGGACGAAAAGCGGCTGGAGGAGCGGCCCGACCGCAGCCAGCTCAACGCCTTTGAGAACTTTTATGAGAATTTTCGCAGAGTGCCCCTGAAATATTTGGATATTTTCATCGGACTGTGTGTTGCCGCCCTGGTGGGAGTGATCGCTCTGGGCATTCTGAACCGCTGAACCAATGGTCTGTGGGGCCGGCGCGACCGCGCCGGCCCCTTTTTAATGGCGCGCCGCGCAAGAATGGAGGGAGCTATGGAGGAGTACCGCGTCCTGCTGGCGGACGATGAGGAGGAGATCCGCACCGGCATCAGCCTGAAAATCGACTGGAGCGCCCTGGGCTTCTCTCTGGTGGGGGAGGCGGGCAACGGGGAGGAGGCCCTGGAGCTGGCCGAGCAGCTGCGGCCCGATGTGGTGCTCACCGACATAAAAATGCCCTTCATGGACGGGCTGGAGCTGTGCCGCCGCCTGCGCCAGTCCCTGCCCGGGGCGCGGCTGGTGGTTTTTTCCGGCTTTGACGACTTTGAGTACGCCCGGCAGGCGGTGAGCATGGGGGTGTCGGAGTATATCCTGAAACCCATCAACGCCCCCGAGCTGTCCCAGGTGCTGACCCGCCTGCGGGAACAGCTGGACCGCCAGCGGCTGGAGCGGCGGGATATGGAGACCCTCCGCCGCCGGTATGAGGAGAGCCTGCCCGTCCTCCGGGAGCTGTTCTACACCCGCCTGCTGGGGGGACAGCTGCCGCCCGAGCAGATCCAGGACCGGGCCGCCCGGTATGAGATTGAGCTGCGCCCCGGCCTGTGGACCGCCGCCCTGGTCCACGCGGACCTGCCCGGGGAGGGGGAGGAGGACCGGGACGAGCTGCTGCTGCTGTCGGTGCAGTCCTTCCTGGAGGAGCACTTCGCCCTGGAGGGCTGCGGCGTCCGGACGGTGCTCTACGGGGACGCGGCGGCGCTGCTGGTCCAGCTGTCCGGGGAGGACCGGCTCTATCCCCTGCTGGAGGAGCTGGAGCGGCTGTCCCGCCTGTCCCAGAGCTATTTGGGGGTCTCTCTGGCCGCCGGGGTGGGCCGCCTCTGCCCCGGACCGGAGGAGCTGCACCGCAGTGTGGAGGAGGCCCGCTCCGCCCTGGACTACCGGGTGCTGATGGGCAAGGACCGGGTGCTCTACATCGGGGACCTGGAGGAGCAGCCCGCCGCCGAGCTCTCCTTTGAGGAGGCGGACCAGCGGGCTCTGTCCGCCGCCGTCAAGCTGGGCTCCCCCGAGCAGGTGGAGCAGGCGGTCCGGGGGCTGATGGAGCGGCTGGGGCAGGCGGGGCTGTCCCTGGCCCAGTGCCGCCTCTTCCTGCTGGAGCTGGTCACCTGCCTGGTGCGGCTGGCCCGGCTGGGGGGCGTGGCGGTGGAGGAGGTGTTCGGCAAAAACTTCACCGGCGCGGTCCCGGTGTCCGACTTCTCCGGGCCGGAGGAGCTGGGCCGGTGGCTGGAGGAGCGCTGCCTCCGCCTCCGGGAGCTGCTGGGCCGCCAGCGCACCGACTCCGCCGGGCGCATGGTGGAGCAGGCCAAGGACTACATCGCCGGCCACTACGCCGACGAGACGCTGAGCGTGGACTGCCTGTGCTCCCACCTCCACCTGTCCCCCACCTACTTCTCCACCCTGTTCAAGCGGGAGGTGGGGATGACCTTCACCGCCTATGTCACCGAGGTGCGCATGGAGCAGGCCGCCCGGCTGCTCCGGGACACGGATGAGAAGACCTACCTCATCGCCGGACAGACGGGGTACGCCGACCCCAACTACTTCAGCTACGTCTTCAAGCGGCACTTCGGGGTGTCGCCGTCTAAATTCCGGGCCGGCGGGAAGACTCCGTCCTAGAGGGGACGCCCCGGAGCACTCAGGAGGGGGATCGTTATGTCTGTTTTTCACGACCTGGCCGTCCAGTGGGGGGAGCGATACCGGAAGATGAGCATTCAGATGGTGCTCTCCCTGTCCTTCACCGCGGTGGCGGCGGCGGGCATCCTGCTGATGGGCGGGAGCCTCATTTGGCGCTTCACCTCCTCCACGGAGAAGCTTGTGGCGGAGAACAGCCAGCGAGTCCTGGCCCAGGCCAACCTGAGCCTGGACAGCTACCTGCGCCGGATGATGCGCATTGCGGACACGGTGTACTATCGGGTCATCAAAAACACCGACCTGGCCGAGAGCAGCTACACCGAGGCCCTGGGGCTGCTCTATGAGGAGAACCGGGACGACCTGGTCTCCCTGGCGGTCTTCGACGGGGAGGGGGGCCTGATTTCCGCCGTCCCCCTGGCCACCCTCAAGGAGAGCGCCAGCCCCGCCGGGAGCGAGTGGTTCCAGGAGGCCAGCCGGAACATGGAGAACCTCCACTTCTCCACCCCCCACGTGCAGAACATCTTTGACGACCCCGACCTGCCCTACCGCTGGGTGGTCTCCCTGAGCCACCATGTGGAGCTCACCCGGAACGGGGTCACCGAGCGGGGGGTCTTGCTGGTGGACATGGGCTTCAGCGGGATTGAGCAGGTGTGCCGGGATGTGAAGTTGGCCAACGGGGGCTATCTGTACCTCATCGACAAGGACGGGGAGCTCATCTACCACCCCCGGCAGCAGCTCATCTATGCCGGGCTGCTGGAGGAGAACAACCAGGCCGCCGCCGCCTACCGGGACGGAAGCCACACCGAGAGCTTCCAGGGCCAGTCCCGCCAGGTGACGGTCAAGACGGTGGGCTACACCGGCTGGAAGCTGGTGGGAGTCACTCCCGCCTCCGGCCGGCTCACCGGCTCCTCCCAGATGCTCCTGTTCGGCCTGTCCCTCCTCCTCTTCGCCATCTTTCTCATGGCCTTCCTCAACTTTCTCATCTCCGCCCGCATCTCCGACCCCATCCGCCGGCTGGACCAGTCGGTGAAGGCGCTGGAGCGGGGGCTGGACGTGGAGATTGAGGAGGGGGGCTGCTATGAGGTGCAGCACCTGAGCCGCTCGGTGCGCTCCATGGTGTCCACCATGCGCCACTTGATGCAGGATGTCATCCAGCAGGAGGGGCAGAAGCGCCGCAGCGAGCTCCAGGTGCTCCAGTCCCAGATCAACCCCCACTTCCTCTACAACACCCTGGACTCGGTCATCTGGATGGTGGAGTCGGGGCGGCAGGAGGAGGCCATCCGGATGGTTACCTCCCTGGCCCGGTTCTTCCGCATCTCCCTGAGCAAGGGGAAAAATATCATCCCCCTGTCCGACGAGCTGGACCACGCCCGGCACTATATGAACATCCAGCAGATCCGCTTCAAAAACCGGTTCACCGCCCGGATTGAGGCCCAGGAGGAAACCGGGGAGCTGTACACCCTGAAGCTCATCGTCCAGCCCCTGCTGGAGAACGCCATCTACCACGGCATGGCGGGGGCGGAGGACGACGGGGAGATCCGGGTCTCCGCCTACCGGCAGGACGGGGACCTGATTGTGGACGTGCAGGACAACGGCACAGGGATGCCGCCGGAGACGGTGGCCGGCCTGCTGAAGGAGGGCGGGGCCCAGACCGGCGGCAGCGGCTCGGGCATCGGGGTGCGCAACGTCCACCAGCGTATCCGCCTCACCTTTGGGGAGCCCTACGGCCTGACCATCCTCAGCGAGCCGGACGAGGGGACCCTGGTCCGCATCCGCCTGCCTGCCCTCACCCGGGAGCAGGCCGCCTGTGTGCAGCAGGGGGAGGTGCTATGAAGACACAAAAAAACAACCTGGTGGAGATTGTCATCCTGGGGGTGCTGGGCCTGCTGGTGGTGCTGAGCATCCTCATCCCCCAGCTCCTCCGGGACCGGGGGGAGCCGCGGCTGCTCTCCCTGTCCGTCCTCCTCCGGGACACGGACAGCGCCGCCTTCGCCGCCGCCCGCCAGGGGATGGAGCAGGCGGCGGACGAGCTGGGGGCGGAGCTGCGCTTCCTCACCCCCACCGTCCAGAGCGACAGCCGGGAGCAGGCCGAGCTGCTGCGCCGGGAGGCGGAGGGGGGCGCGGACGCCCTCATCGTCCTCCCGGTGGACACGGCCTCCCTGTCCGCCGCCCTGGACCAGCTCTCCAGCCCGCCCCCGGTGGTCAGCTTGGGCTCCGGCCTGGACAGGGGGACGGGGACGGTGACGCCGGACGGAGGGGCGCTGGGCCGCGCCCTGGCTCAGGCCCTGCTGGAGGACTGGGACGGGGGGAAGGTGCTGCTGCTGGACAGCCGCTCGGTCTGTCCCGAGGCGGGGCCCCGTCTGGACGCCGCCCTGGAGGCCCTGGTCCAGGCCGGAGTCCCCGCGGAGACGGCGGCCGGCCTGCCGGAGCGGGGGGCGGACTGGGTCATGACCTTCGAGCCGGGGGCTACCCGCCGGGCCGGAGCCCAAAAGATAGCGGAGGGGCTGGACTTTGCCCTCTACGGGGTGGGCTCCTCCACCGCCGTCACCGCCCAGCTGGAGCGCCGGACCATCTCCGCCGTGGCCGCCTGGAGCGACTACGCCGCCGGCTATCTGGCCGTCCGTCAGGCGGTCCAGGCGGTGCGGGGACAGCCCGAGGAGCTGGAGCCGCTGAGCTTTTTCATCGTGAGAGGGGAGGATATCTATGCGCCCGACAACCAGAAGCTGCTCTTCCCGGTCACGTCTTAGCCTGCTGCTGGCCCTGCTCCTCCTTCTGCCCTCCTGCGGCGGGGAGGAGGAGGACGGCATTTTACGCATTGGCGTGACCCTGTACAGCCAGGACGACACCTTCATCTCCTCCATGTCCCAGAGCCTGGAGCAGCTGGCCCAGGAGGAGGAGAGCCGCATCGGACAAAAAATCATCCTGTTCATCTCGGACAGCCGGCACAACCAGACCACCCAGATGGACCACGTGGACCGCTTTCTGGCCCGGGGGTGCGACATCCTGTGCGTCAACATGGTGGACCGGACGGGGGCGGCGGTGATTGTGGACAAGGCGGAGGCGGAGGGGGTCCCCCTGATCTTCTTCAACCGCCAGCCGGTGGATGAGGACATCCAGCGCTGGGAGCACACCTACTACGTGGGGGCCAGCGCCCAGGAGAGCGGAACCCTGGAGGGGGAGCTGGTCCTGAACGCCTGGACCTCCGACCCGGCGCGGTGGGACCGGAACGGGGACGGGGTGGTGCAGTACGTCATGCTGGAGGGGGAGCCAGGCCATCAGGACTCCCTGCTGCGCACCGAGTACGCCATCCAGACCATCGCCGACGGCGGGGTGGAGGTGGAGCGGCTGGCCCGGGACACCGCCAACTGGAACCGGGCTCAGGCCTCCGCCCGGACCGCCCGCTGGCTGGAGGAGTTCGGCGGGCAGGTCGAGGTCATCCTGTCCAACAACGACGACATGGCCCTGGGAGCCATCGACGCCCTGAAGGAGACAGAACGCCCCCTGGAGGACTGGCCCATGGTGGTGGGGATCGACGCCACCAAGCCCGCCCTGGAGGCCCTGGAGGCGGGGGAGCTGTACGGCACAGTGTTCAACGACGCCCAGGGACAGGCCAAGGCTATGCTGGACCTGGCGCTGGCCCTCTACCACGGGGAGGACCCGGCCCAGGCGGTGGCGCTGGAGGAGGAGCACTATGTCTGGCTGCCCTACCTCCCGGTCACCCGGGAAAATCTGGCCCGGTTCCGGGACGAATGGGACAGCTGAGGGTTGCATTTTTTCCCAACTTGTCCTATGATAGAGACAGCCTAAAATGAATATGAGGTGACCGGCTTATGAACACCCCCGCACAACTGCTCCAAGCCCTGGAAGAGGGCAGATATGACCAGGCCCTGGCCGGGCTGTACGCCCTGGACGGCACACGGTCCAGCCTGGACCGCGGCAGAGAGAGAGCCTGCCGCGCAGTGCGCTCCCTGGAGGAGAATTTTCCCGGCGTCGGACAGGCCGCCCTGTTCAGCGGACCGGGCCGCACCGAGATCGGCGGCAACCACACCGACCACCAGCACGGCCATGTCCTGTGCGGCAGCGTGGACATGGATATGCTGGCCTGCGCCGCCCCCAATGGAAAAAATGTCATCCGCATCTGCTCCGAGGGCTACCCCGCCCTGGAGGTGGAGCTGGAGGATCTGACCGTCAAGCCGGAGGAGGTCAACACCTCCGCTGCACTGGTGCGGGGGGTGGCCGCCAGGCTCAGGGAGCTGGGCTATACGCTGTCCGGCTTTGACGCCTGCGTGACCTCCACCGTGCTCTCCGGCTCGGGACTCAGCTCCTCCGCCGCCTATGAGGTGCTGGTGGGGAACATCCTTAACCGCTTCTGCTGCGGGGACCGGCTGGACCCCATCGAAATCGCCAAGGTCGGGCAGTATGCGGAAAATGTCTACTTCGGAAAGCCCTGCGGCCTGATGGACCAGATGGGCTCCTCCGTGGGGGGGGCGGTGTCCATCGACTTCGCCGACCCCGCCGAACCCGTGGTGAAGCGGGCGGACTACGACTTCACCCGCTCGGGGCATACCCTGTGTATCGTGGACACCTGCTCCAGCCACGGGGACCTCACCGGGGACTACGCCGACATCACCCGGGAAATGGGGGCGGCGGCGGCCCATTTTGGCAAAACGGTCCTGCGGGACGTGCCGGAGGAGGAGTTTAAAGCGGCCATCCCCTCCCTCCGGGTGCGGTGCGGGGATCGGGCGGTGCTCCGGGCCCTCCACTACTACGAGGACGACCGCCGGGCGGTGCAGGAGGCCCAGGCCCTGGAGGAGGGGGATTTTGCCCGCTTCCTGGCCCTGGTGAACCAGTCGGGGCTCTCCTCCGCCCTCCACCTGCAAAACACCTGGTCCATTGCCGAGCCGAAGCAGCAGGCCATCCCTATGGTGCTGGCCCTGGGCAGGGAGCTGCTGGAGGGAACAGGGGCCATCCGGGTCCACGGCGGCGGCTTTGCCGGAACGGTCCAGGCCTTTGTCCCCAATGAGAGGCTTACCTCCTTCCGGTCCGGGATGGAGAAGCTTCTGGGTCAGGGCAAGTGCCACGTGCTCCACATCCGTCCCCAGGGCGGCTGTGCCGTGGCGGAATAGGGGAGGATGCAGCTATGGTTGACAGCGCTGTGTTAAAGCTGGCGGATTACGCCGAACACACCGGCCTCATTTCAGAGTGCGAGCGCGTCTGGGCGGTCAATACAATACTGGATGTATTAAAACTGGATAGTTATACGGAACAGGAGCGGACCTGGGACCCGGAGCGCCTGGAGCTGGCCCCCATCCTGGAGGAACTCCTGGACGACGCCCATGCCCGGGGCGTGCTGGCCGAAAACTCCGTGGTCTACCGGGACCTGTTCGATACCGAGCTCATGGGCCGGCTGACCCCCCGGCCCTATGAGGTGCAGAGACTGTTCCGGCTGCTTTACGACCAGGATCCCCAAAAAGCCACAAGCTGGTACTACAAATTCAGCCAGGACACCAACTACATCCGCCGGGACCGCATCGCCAAAGACATCCAGTGGAAGGCCCCCACCCAGTACGGGGAGCTGGACATCACCATCAACCTCTCCAAGCCGGAGAAGGACCCCAAGGCCATCGCCGCCGCCCGGAACCTGCCCGCCTCCGCCTACCCCCGGTGTCTGCTGTGCGCCGAGAACGAGGGCTATGCCGGCCGGGTCAACCACCCCGCCCGGCAGAACCACCGGGTGGTCCCCATTGAGATCAACGGCTCCCCCTGGTTTTTGCAGTACTCCCCCTATGTGTACTACAACGAGCACTGCATCTGCTTCAACCGGGAGCACACCCCCATGAAGATCGACCGGGCCTGCTTTGGAAAGCTCCTGGACTTCGTCCGGCAGTTCCCCCACTACTTTGTGGGCTCCAACGCCGACCTGCCCATCGTGGGGGGCTCCATCCTGGCCCACGACCACTTCCAGGGGGGACACTACACCTTCGCCATGGAGAAGGCCCCGATTGAAACGCCCTTCACCTTCCCCGGCTTCGAGGACGTGGAGGCGGGCATCGTCAAGTGGCCCATGTCAGTGGTGCGGGTCTCCTCCCTCCAGCCGGAGCGGCTGGTGGAGCTGGCGGACAAAATCCTTACCGCCTGGCGGGGCTATACCGACAAGGACGCGGTCATCTTCGCCGAGACCGAGGGCGAGCCCCACAACACCATCACCCCCATCGCCCGCCGCCGGGGGGAGAAGTACGAGCTGGACCTGGTGCTGCGCAACAACCTGACCACTCAGGAGCATCCCCTGGGCCTGTATCACCCCCACGCCGAGCTGCACCACATCAAGAAGGAGAACATCGGCCTGATTGAGGTGATGGGGCTGGCGGTCCTCCCCGCCCGGCTGAAGGAGGAGCTGGCCGCGGTGGCGGATGCCCTGGTGTCCGGAACAGACCTGCGCTCCAGCGAGCTCACCGAAAAACACGCCGGTTGGGCAGAATCCTTTGCCAAAAGCTACACCATCACCCCGGACAACGCCCTGGATATCGTCCAGAAGGAGACCGGACTGGTGTTTGCCCAGGTGCTGGAGCACGCCGGAGTGTATAAACGTACCCCGGAGGGACAGGCCGCGTTCCTGCGGTTCCTGGAGACGCTGTAGAGGGTCTGCTCCAAATGCGCGCCAGTGTCCCTACACAAAAAATCCCCGCCGGAGGCAGAGGCTTCCGGCGGGGATTGTTTTCCCAGAAAATTTTTATGGAGCAGATACCTTTTCATTTTTATAGATTTATGTTATACTATGTTTACAGGCGGTGAAGATATGGAGATTTCTGGATCAGTGGTGCGGTTTGTGATGGGTGGTATGCTTTTTGAATATGACCCGGAGAAGAACGAAAAGAATATCACAAAGCATGGAATCTCTTTCAAAAGCGCCGCACGGGTATTTTTTGACTATGATCGAATTGAACTTTATGATGAAGCGCATAGTGCAGAGGAGGACCGCTATAACACAATAGGCGATATTTCATCAGGAAACTTGACTACAATTGGGAATTTGCGGAGGAACAATACCAGAACAGACGATATCTTGTTTGTAGTATATACAGAGAGAGCGAGTATTGACGAAGAAGGCAGGACGGTTGAAATAACACGATTGATCTCTGCTCGTTTGGCAACCAGTTTTGAAAGGGGTGTCTACTATGGAAAGCACATCTGATTTGGGAAGAAAAGAGAGCTTGGAGCTGGGATTTACGCAAAAAGAGCTGGAAGAGCTGGCGCGGGCCAGGTCAATGCCAATCACCTTTGACGAGGACTGTCCGGAGGTCACACCGGAGCAGGCGATAAAATTCAGACGAGTGAATCCCGCAAAATTTACAGCAAATTGAAAAAATCCCCGCCGGAGGCAGAGGCTTCCGGCGGGGAGATGTTATTTTGGGCGCTGACAGCCCTCCGGGCTACAGCACATTGGCCACAGAGACCTGCTCCATCTCCGCCAGCAGCTCCAGCTGGGCGATGAGGTCCGCGTTGGCGGCGTTGTACTGGTCGGGCTCCTGGAGGGGCAGGTACTCCAGCACCGCCTGAAAGCTGCGCAGAATCTGGTCGGTGTCGCTGTGGCGCATGACGCAGTGGAGGTAGAGGTGGTGCTCCTGCCAGCCGGCGAACGCCTGCCGGGTCAGCGCCTCCGCCTGGTCCCAATCCTCCCGCCGGGCGCAGTCCTGGGCCTGACGCAGCTGCTCCCCCAGGCCGCCGGTGAGCTCCCGGGCGTACCAGGCGTTGACCAGACTGGCCCCCAGCAGCAGAACCAGCAGGCCCGCCGCGATCCAAAGCCGTTTCATCTCCGTTTACCTCCTTCCGCAGACAGCCTCCAGGGCCTGCTAATGCTCCTTTTTGGCCAAATAGATCCCGTCCGCCTCGTCCGCCAGCAGCAGAAAGACACTGGACAGGTCCCTGCATCCCCGCTGGGCCAGCTGCTTGTCCAGCCAGGGGCGGTCGTGGCCCAGAGCCTTCAGGTTGTGCTCCATCAGCCGACCGTCGCTGACCAGCACCCGGGGCAGCCCGAGCTCGGACACCGTGACCTTCAGATCCCGGGCGGCGGGGGGCTTCTGGTTGGCGTAGGGGAGGACGGACAGCTGGCCGTTGGTCTCCAGAATGGCGTACTTCACCGCGGACAGGTCGGTGTACCCCTTGCCCCGCAGCTCCTCCAGCAGCTCGTCCAGGGTCAGGCGGTTCCGGGCCATCTCCCGCTGGTCCAGGCTCCCGTTTTGGATGACGATGCTGGGCCGCCCGCACAGCAGAGCCCGGAAGCGGACGCTCTTCATGGTGAGCACTGACAAAATCATGGTCAGGGACAGCAGGGTGAGGATGGGGACCACCCCGGTGAGCAGGGGGATGCCGTAGTCCTGCATGGGGACCGAGGCCAGGTCCGCGATGATGAGGGAGAGCACCAGCTCGGAGGGCTCCAGCTCCCCCACCTGCCGCTTGCCCATCAGGCGGATGCCCGCGATGATGAGCAGATAGAGAATGACGGTGCGTGTCAGACCGGTGAACAGGGCAGTTCCCTCCTTGCTTCAGCTTTGTTTCATTTTGCCCAAAATCTCCCCCGAAAATTCAGACAGAAAAAGGAAAACTCCATCTTGCATTTCGGAGCAATTTCCGATACAATAACTTGATTGTATCTTGACAAGCGCCCCGGTCCCGCTCCCGTTCCGGGAGAAGGCGGGGAGCGGCAGTTCTGTACGGAAGGCGAGTGAAAATTGATGAAAGCGACTTTGATCCTGGCGAACGGGAGCATTTTCTCCGGGACCAGCATCGGCAGTACTGAGACCCGGGTGTGTGAGATGGTCTTCAATACCTCCATGGCCGGCTATCAGGAGATTCTGACCGACCCCTCCTACGCCGGACAGGGGGTGGTGATGTCCTACCCCCTCATCGGCAACTACGGGGTCAACCATGAGGACAACGAGTCCCGCCGCCCCTGGGTGGAGGCTCTGGTGGTGCGGCATCTGTCCCCCCGGGGGAGCAACTTCCGGTGCGAGGGGGACCTGGACAGCTTTTTGAAGGAACACAATATCTCCGGCATCCAGGGGGTAGACACCCGGGCGCTGACCAAAATACTCCGCAGTCAGGGGAGCATGAACGGAATGCTCACCTGTGCGGAGCATTTTAATATTGCCCAGGTGCTGGAGCAGCTGCGGGCCTATCAGGTGAAGGACACGGTCTCCAAGGTTACCCGCAGCCAGCCGGAGATCTTCCCCGCTGAGGGGGAGGAGCGCTTCCATGTGGCCATGATGGACTACGGGGTCAAGCAGCACATGATCGAGTGCCTGCGCCGGCGGGGCTGCCGGGTCACCGCCCTGCCCGCCTCCACCCCCGCCCGGGAGGTGCTGGCCGGCGGCTACGACGGGGTGATGCTCTCCAACGGCCCCGGCGACCCGGCGGAGAATGTGGAGATCATCGCCCAGCTGAAGGAGCTCTACAGCAGCGACCTCCCCCTGTTCGGCGTCTGCCTGGGCCACCAGCTGCTGGCGCTGGCCACCGGGGCGAGGACGGGAAAGCTGGCCTACGGACACCGGGGGGGGAACCATCCGGTCCGGGACCTGGAGAAGAACCGGGTGTTTATCACCAGCCAGAACCACGGCTATATGGTCCTGTCCGAGTCGGTGGACCCGGCGGTGGCGGAGGTCTCCCACATCAACGTGAACGACGGGACCTGCGAGGGCCTGCGCTACCGGCGGCCCAACTGCTTCACCACCCAGTTCCACCCCGAGGCCAATGCCGGCCCCAAGGATACCGAATACCTGTTCAACCGCTTTATTGACGCTATGGAGAGCAAGAAGTTTTCGGGAGGTGACAAGTAATGCCCAAATATACTGACATCAAGAAGGTCCTGGTGCTGGGCTCCGGTCCCATCGTCATCGGCCAGGCCGCGGAGTTTGACTACGCCGGGACCCAGGCCTGCCGCGCCCTGAAGGAGGAGGGCCTGGAGGTGGTGCTGGTCAACTCCAACCCCGCCACCATCATGACCGACAAGGACATCGCCGACCACGTGTATATCGAGCCGCTGAACATCCCCTCCGTCACCCAGGTCATCGAGATGGAGCGGCCCGACTCCATCCTGCCCACCCTGGGGGGACAGACCGGGCTGAACCTGGCCATGGCCCTCCATGAGAACGGGACTTTGGCCAAGTACGGGGTGCGCCTGCTGGGGACCTCCCCCGAGTCCATCCGGAAGGCGGAGGACCGGCAGGGCTTTAAGGACTGTATGGAGTCCATCGGACAGCCCTGCGTCACCTCCCTGGTAGTGGAGAGCGTGAAGGACGCGGTGGATTTTGCCGGGAGCATCGGCTACCCCGTCATCGTCCGCCCCGCCTACACCCTGGGGGGAACCGGCGGCGGCATCGCCTACGACCAGGCCTCCCTGGAGGAGATCGCCGGCCGGGGCATCAACCTCTCCCGGGTGGGGCAGGTGCTCATCGAGCGGTGCATCTCAGGCTGGAAGGAGATCGAGTTCGAGGTCATGCGGGACTCGGTGGGCAACGTCATCACCATCTGCTCCATGGAGAATATCGACCCTGTGGGGGTCCACACCGGGGACTCCATCGTGGTGGCCCCCACCCAGACCCTGGCCAACCGGGAGTTCCAGATGCTCCGCTCCGCCGCCCTGGACATCATCTCCGCCCTGGAGATCGAGGGCGGGTGCAACGTGCAGTTCGCCCTGGACCCCAACAGCTACGAGTACGCCGTCATTGAGGTCAACCCCCGGGTGTCCCGCTCCTCCGCCCTGGCCTCCAAGGCCACCGGCTACCCCATCGCCAAGGTGGCCGCCAAGGTGGCCCTGGGCTACAGCCTGGACGAGATCCCCAACGCCGTCACCGGCAGGACCAAGGCCTGCTTCGAGCCCACCATCGACTACTGCGTGCTGAAGATCCCCCGCCTGCCCTTTGACAAATTTACCACTGCCAGCCGCACCCTGGGGACCCAGATGAAGGCCACCGGTGAGGTCATGGCCATCGCCAACTCCTTCGAGGGGGCGGTGATGAAGGCCATCCGCTCCCTGGAGCTCAACGTCCGGGCCCTGAAGCTGGACAAGCTGGAGGACCTCTACACCGATGAGATCGAGGAGCTGCTGGTCAACGTCACCGACGAGCGGCTGTTCGTGGTGGCGGAGGCCCTGCGCCGGGGATTTTCCCCCCAAAAAATCTACTCCATCACCAAGATGGACATCTGGTTCCTGGACGGCTTCAAGCGCATCATCGACATGGAGGAGGAGCTCAAGCGCTGCAAGGGGGAGCCCGATGTGGACACCCTCAAGCGGGCCAAGGAGATGTGCTTCGCGGACAGCTATATCGGCGCCCTGTGCGGTATGGCCCAGGCGGAGGTGAAGGCCCTGCGGGAGCGGTACGGCATCATTCCCGCCTTCAAGATGGTGGACACCTGCGCCGCAGAGTTTGACGCCGAGACCCCCTACTACTACTCCACCTATGACGGGGAGAACGAGGCCCGGGACGACGGGTCCGGCCGGAAAAAGGTCCTGGTGCTGGGCTCCGGCCCCATCCGCATCGGCCAGGGCATCGAGTTCGACTACTGCTCGGTCCACTCGGTCTGGGCGCTGAAAAAGCTGGGCTGCGAGACCATCATCGTCAACAACAACCCGGAGACCGTCTCCACCGACTTCGACGTGGCGGACAAGCTGTACTTCGAGCCCCTCACCGCCGAGGACGTGCAGAATATCGTGGAGCAGGAGAAGCCCTGGGGCGCGGTGGTCCAGTTCGGCGGACAGACCGCCATCAAGCTGGCCAAGGCGCTGACCGACATGGGGGTTCGCATTCTGGGGACCTCCTCCGACGGGGTGGACGCCGCCGAGGACCGGGAGCGCTTTGACGATATTTTGCAGAAGTGCAGCATCCCCCGGGCCAAAGGGCGTACCGTCTTTACCGTTCAGGAGGCCCTGGACGCCGCCCACGAGCTGGGCTACCCCGTGCTGGTCCGGCCTTCCTACGTCCTGGGCGGTCAGGGTATGGAGATCGCCTATACCGACCGGAACATTGAGGAGTTCATGAAGATCATCAACATGACCGTGCAGGAGCACCCCATCCTGGTGGACAAGTACCTCATGGGCCGGGAGCTGGAGGTGGACGGGGTCTTCGATGGGGAGGACGTCCTCATCCCCGGCATCATGGAGCATGTGGAGCGGGCCGGGGTCCACTCCGGGGACTCCATCGCGGTCTATCCCCCCCTCCACCTGGAGGACAAGCACCGGGAGCTGATTTTGAAGCACACCCAGAATATGGCAAAGCACCTGGGGGTCATCGGCCTGATCAACGCCCAGTATATCCTCTACGACGACGACATCTATGTCATCGAGGTCAACCCCCGCTCCTCCCGGACCATCCCCTATATCTCCAAGGTCACCGGGGTCCCCATCATCGACCTGGCCACCCGGGTGATGCTGGGGGAGAAGCTGAAGGATATGGAGTACGGGACCGGCCTGTACCGGGAGAGCAGCTACTACGCGGTGAAGGCCCCCGTCTTCTCCTTCGAGAAGCTCACCGATGTGGACACCGGCCTGGGCCCCGAGATGAAATCCACCGGCGAGGTGCTGGGCCTGGCCGAGACCTACCCCCAGGCCCTGCTCAAGGCCTTCAAGGGCTCGGGGATGCGGGCCCCCAAGAAGGGCGGGCGGATTATCATCACCGTCAAGGACGAGGACAAGGGGGAGTGCGTGGCCATCGCCCGGGGCTTTGAGGAGATGGGGGTGGAGCTGTACGCCACCGCCGGGACCTGCCAGACCCTGAATGACGCAGGCATCGAGTGCAAGGTGGTGAACCGGGTCTCCCAGGCCCACCCCAATATTCTGGACATGATCGCCTCCGGCACGGTGGACCTGATTATCAACACCCCCACCCGGGGCCGCAAGCACGACTCGGACGGCTTTAAGATCCGCCGCTCCGCGGTGGAGCACGGGGTGGGCTGTGTCACCGCCATCGACACCGCCCGGGCCCTGCTCACCGTCCGGCAGCAGAGCCGCAGCGAGGAGCTGAAACCCATCGACATCACAAAAATCTAACGGTTCTTCCCCTCCCGCCTGGGGTGGGAGACGGAAAAACGCTCCCCCTCCCCCAACGCGGCGGAAGGGGGAGGGAAAGGAGCCTTTGTCTATGTCCCATCAGACTGTCATCGTGCTGGACTTCGGCGGCCAGTATAATCAGCTCATTGCCCGGCGGGTACGGGAGTGCGGCGTGTACTGCGAGGTCAAGCCCTGCACCGCTCCCCTGGCGGAGCTGAAAGCGATGGAGCCCATCGGCATCATCTTTACCGGCGGACCGTCCTCCGTCTATGAGGCGGGCTCCCCCCAGGTGGACCCGGCCATCTTCACCTGGGGCGTGCCTGTCCTGGGGATCTGCTACGGCTGCCAGCTCATGGCCCGCCTGCTGGGAGGAGAGGTTACACCCGCTCAGGAGGACTCCGCCCGGGAGTACGGCAGGACCCAGACCGGCTTTGACACGGAGTGCAGACTGTTCCAAAACCTCCCCTCTGAGAGCGTCACCTGGATGAGCCACGGCGACTATATGGCCAAGGTCCCGCCGGGCTTCCGGCTCACCGCCTGGAGCGCGGCCTGCCCCAATGTGGCCATCGCTGACGAGGGTCGCGGCTTTTATGGCGTGCAGTACCACCCGGAGGTCAGCCACACCCAGTACGGTACGGCAATGATCCGCAACTTCCTCTATGAGGTGTGCGGGGCCGCAGGGGACTGGACCATGGGGGACTACAAGCGCACAGCTATCCAGGCCATCCAGGAGAAGGTGGGGACGGGCCGGGTGCTGCTGGCCCTGTCCGGCGGGGTGGACTCGTCGGTCTGCGCCGCCCTGCTGGCCGAGGCGGTGGGGGAGCAGCTCACCTGCGTTTTCGTGGACCACGGCCTCATGCGCCTGAACGAGGGGGATGAGGTGGAGGACGCCTTCTCCAAGTGGGATATGCACTTCGTTCGGGTGGACGCCGAGACCCGGTTCCTCCTGAAGCTGGCCGGCCACAGCGAGCCGGAGCAAAAGCGGAAAATTATCGGGGAGGAGTTTATTCGGGTCTTTGAGGAGGAGGCAAAAAAAATCGGCCAGGTGGAGTTTTTGGCCCAGGGGACCATCTACCCGGACGTGATTGAGTCGGGAAGCGGGGACGCCGCGGTCATCAAAAGCCACCACAATGTGGGGGGCCTGCCCGACTATGTGGATTTTAAGGAGATTATTGAGCCCCTGCGCCTGCTGTTCAAGGACGAGGTGCGCCAGCTGGGCCGGGAGCTGGGCCTGCCCGAGTACCTGGTCAGCCGCCAGCCCTTCCCGGGACCCGGTCTGGCCATCCGGGTGATCGGAGACCTGACCAAGGAGAAGCTGGATACCCTCCGGCTGGCCGACGCCATCTACCGGGAGGAGATCGCCGCCGCCAGCCTGACCGGAGCGGTGGACCAGTATTTCGCAGTCCTCACCAATACCCGCTCGGTGGGGGTCATGGGGGACGGACGGACCTATGACTATACCTTGGCCCTGCGCGCCGTCACTACCAGCGACTTCATGACCGCAGACTGGGCCAGAATCCCCTATGAGGTGCTGGATAGAATCAGCAGCCGTATCGTCAATGAGGTCCGGGGAATCAACCGTATCGTCTATGATATTACAAGTAAACCCCCCGCTACCATCGAGTGGGAGTGAGTTTTTGAAACTCCGAACCCGTTGCGGCACAACGATTTTGCGGTTTTATATCTCTCTTTTGATAACGATTTGATAACGCTCCCCATA
>JAAWSG010000019.1 GCA_022801435.1 Lawsonibacter sp. | reverse complement strand
ATTCCGGTGCTCCATCGGGATAATTAATAGGAGACTGCGGTTCAGGATGTCCATCTGGGGTGTCCCATCGTATTTCATGATCATGTGGATTAGTATGCTGATCTGGCCGATTTAGAACTGCCGTCCTGAAACCCCTTCCGGAGACCGTTCTTAATTGCTTCACTTTTTTGAATCATATTCATTAAAATTTCCTCCTATAAACAAGAATACCGAAGTGAAATCACTGCGGCGCAACGAGCTTTTGCATTCTGTATATAAAAATTGACAGACCAACCCCTTGGCGGTCTGTCAACTTATCATGGTGCGGGCATGGGGATTTGAACCCCAACGCATTGCTGCACGAGAACCTAAATCTCGCATGTCTGCCAATTCCATCATGCCCGCATATAGCCAGTGAGTCTATTATACAGGAGGGCGGCGTCAAAGTCAATTCTCTTTGCAGGATTTTTGCCGGGGGCCGGAGCGGAACGGAATTTGCAAATTTCTCCAGGGAGGAGTATAATAGAGGAGCGTCCGGCAGGGCGCAGGAGGTTTTATGAAAACTGGTTTGGTATTGGAGGGCGGAGCTCTCCGGGCAATTTTCTCCAGCGGGGTGTGCGATGGCCTGCTGGAGGGGAACATCATGGCCGACTACGTCATCGGCGTGTCGGCGGGCATCGCTTACGGGGTGAGCTATGTATCCAGACAGCCCCGGCGCAATCTGGAGGTGGTCACCCGCTTCGCCCCGGACAGGCGGTACATGGGCTGGCGCAATCTGACCGACCCCAGCAACCGCAGCTATTTCGGGCTGAAGTTCGCCTATGACACCATCCCCAACGAGCTGATCCCCTTTGACTATGCCGCCTTTGCCGCCTTCCCCGGGGAGGTGGAGGCGGTGGCTACCAACCTGAACACCGGCGGGGCGGACTATCTGCCGGTCCCCCGGCGGGACCGGGCGTCCCTTGTACTGCAGGCCAGCTGCGCCATGCCCCTGATGTTCCCCATCATCCGAATCAACGGGAACCCCTATCTGGACGGCGGCGTCGCGGACGGCATCCCCTGGCGGAGAGCGCTGGACAAGGGCTGTGACCGGCTGATTGTGGTGCTCACCCGGCCCCGGGCCTATGTGCGCAGACCGGACCGGACCATGAAGCTGATCCGCAGGCGGTACCACGGCTATCCCGCCTTTCTGGAGGTCATGGAGCACCGGGCGGAGGTCTACAACCGGGAGCGGGAGGGCCTGTTCCAGCTGGAGCGGGAGGGGAAGGCGCTGGTCATCGCGCCCCAGTCCACCCTGGGGGTCTCCCGGACCGAGCGGGACACCGAGAAGCTGCGCCTGCTGTGGGCGGCGGGCTTCCAGGCGGCGGCGGACCGGATGGAGGAGATCAGGCGTTATCTGCAAGGCTGAGGGCAGCGGCGGTGCGTCTGGTCTGGCTGTTTTGGCTGGGCTGGAGGGCGTAGAGGTTCAGGGTGTCCCCCACGATGGTAAAGAAGGCCCCCAGCTTGGACAGCTGCTCCGGGCTCTGCCCCTGGGCTATGGCGGCGGAGAGAGCCACCGCCATGGTGAGCAGCTCGCCGCTGTTTGCGTTATATAGAGAAGACAAAAGCACCACCCCGGGCTATCCTATGCGGAATGGGGCCGGGGAGGTGCGGAAAAGGAGTATATGATGAAGGTTGTAGTCATTGACGGACAGGGCGGGCGGCTGGGCAGGCTGCTGGTGGAGGGGGTGCGGGCCCGCCTGCCCCAGGCGGAGATACACGCCCTGGGGACCAACGCCGCCGCCACCGCCGCCATGCTCAAGGGGGGCGCGGACTGTGCCGCCACGGGGGAGAACCCGGTGGTGTGGGGGGTGCGGGACGCCGACGCGGTGCTGGGCCCCATCGGGATTTTGGTGGCCAACGCCATCCTGGGGGAGGTGACCCCCGCCATGGCCCAGGCGGTGGGGAGCTGCGGCGGCAGGAAGTTTTTGGTCCCCATGAACAACTGCGGGGTGGTGGTGGCGGGGGTGTCGGAGGGCTCCCTGTCTGACCACGCCGCCCAGGCAGTGGAGGCCCTGGCCCGGGAGGCGGGGGCGCTCTGATTCCGCCGCGGCATCTCTCAAAACCAGTCGGCCGGAGCTTTTTTGTCTGCTCCGGCCGGCTGATTTTGTTGAGGGTCACTGAGGCGGCTCGCTCTGGTCCCCGGCTCCCTGCCGTCGGAGCCTCCGCTTTTCCAGCTTTTTCCGGCCCGCAATCACGCCGGCGCAGGCCAGCACGGCCAAAATCAGCACCGCGAACAGGTGGTAGGACATCCAGATCAGCAGGTCCTGTCCCCCCTGGACCAGCCCCTGGAAGCTGGACTGCACCCCCGCGGCCATCCGCTCCCCCAGGGAGGAGGTCTCCCCCACGTCCTGGGTGATCTGCCCCACCTCGTTGAGATAGACCTGGATGGTGGCGTAGCTGATGAGGGCGTCGTACCGGTTCAGGTCGGAGGAGTACAGCTCAATCTGGAGCTCCACATCGGACAGGGCCCCCTCCAGGGCGATGATGTCCTCCATGGTCTCCGCCCGCTCCAGCAGAGCCAGCAGCCGCTCCTGCTTGGTGCGCTGGGTCTTCAGGCGGGCCTCGGTGTCGTAGTACTGCTCCCCCACGTCCTCGGTGCTCTCGCTGCTGCTGGTGAGGTAGCCCAGGTCCCCGGCGCCGCTGAGGAAGGCGGTATAGCGCTCCGCCGGGACCCGGACGATGTACTCCCCGTGACGCCGGGCGTAGGCGTCCCGGTAGCCGCCGCCGTAGACGGAGGAGTTTTCAAAATACCCGCCGCAGTCCAAGACCAGGGTGTTCAGGGCCTGAACGCTCTGGTCGAACTGCTCGGTCTGGATGTCCAGTTCCGCCCGGCGGATGAGCTTGGCCCGGGGGTTTTGATAGACCGACCCGCCGGACTCCTCATGCTCCGCCCAGGCCCCGCTCCACCCCTCCTCCTCGGGGGCCTCCGGCTCGGGCATTGCCCCTCCCCCGCTGAAGTCGTTCGTCATCATGCTCCCGGCGGGGGCCATGGCGTCTCCGGTGATGGCTTCCTGGGCCTTCCCTCCGCCGCACCCCGCCAGAAGCAGGACCCCTGCCAGACAGACGGCAAACCATTTCCGTTTCATTGTAATCCTCCTTCTCAATACCGCCTCAGCGGCTGTCTCTGCCTGTATAGACGAAAAGAATCCCGCAAGGTTTCCCCGGCAGAAAAAATTTTACTGCTCCAGGCACACCCATTTTGACGGCAGCGCATAGGATGGGGAAAAACAGGGAGGTGCATCTTGATGCCCATCATCTATCTGTCCCCGTCCACCCAGGAGTTCAACTACTATGTCGGCGGGGGGACCGAGGAGGAGTACATGAACCTGCTGGCCGACAAAATGGTCCCCTATCTGGACGCGTCCGGCATCCGGTACGCCCGGAACACCCCGGATATGACGGCGGCCTCCTCCATCGCGGCCTCCAACGCGGGGAGCTACGACCTCCACCTGGCCCTCCACTCCAACGCCGCCGCTCCCTCCAGCGCGGGAACGGTCCGGGGCTCCATCATCTTCTACTACCCGGGCAGCGAGCTGGGGAGGCAGGCCTCTCTGCTGGTGGCGGACGGTCTGAAGGCCATCTACCCCAACCCCAACCTGGTCCAGGCCCAGCCCACCACCTCCATCGGGGAGGTGACCAAGGTGAAGGCCCCCTCAGTCTTTGTGGAGCTGGCCTTCCACGACAACCCGGAGGACGCGGCGTGGATCAGGAGCAACCTGGACGCGGTGGCCCGGAGTTTGGTCCTCTCCCTGACCGAGTTCTTCGACATCCCCTTCTTCGAGACGGAGAACCGCCGGCCGGGGGCGGCGGATGTCTCCTGGGGGGTGCTCAACATGCGGGCGCGGCCCAGCACTGAGGCCCCCATCCTCATCCAGATCCCCGATGGGGCCCCCATCACCATTCTGAACGGGTCCAACGGCTGGTATCTGGCGGTGTATAACGGCATCACCGGCTATGTGAGCGGCGACTTTGTCACGCTGCTGTGAGGGGAGGAGCGCGTATGGACATCCATGTAGTTCAGCCCGGCGACACCCTCTATCAGCTGGCCCGGCAGTATGGGGTGAGTATGGACCAGCTGCTCCGGGACAACCAGCTCCCCAACCCCGCTCAGCTGGTGGTGGGGCAGACCATTGTGGTCCGGTATCCCGAGACTGTACACCAGGTCAAGGAGGGGGACACCCTCTGGTCCATCGCCCGGATGCACCAGATCTCCGTGCGGCAGCTGCTGCGGAACAACCCCGGACTGGAGGGGCGGGACCGGCTCTTCCCCGGGCAGACCCTGGTGGTCAGCTTCCGGCACACCCCGGAGGTCTCCCTGTCGGTGAACGGCTACGCGTACCCCAGCATAGACCGGGCCCTGCTGGAGGGGACCCTGCCTGACCTGTCCCGGCTCACCCCCTTTACATACCGGTTTGAGGAGGACAGCCTGGTCCCGCTCCGGGATGAGAGCCTGGTCCGCGCCGCCCTGCAAATGGGGACCGCCCCCATCTTCCACCTGTCCAATCTGGACAGCCAGGAGCGGTTCTCCCCCGAGCTGGCCCAGGAGCTGCTGGAGGACAGAGAGGACCAGGAGGAGCTGATTGAGGAGATAATCGAGACGGTGGGGGAGAAGGGCTACAGGGGGGTGGATGTGGACTTTGAGTTCGTCCCGGGTCAGGACGCGGAGCGGTACGCCCAATTCCTGGACCGCCTGCGCCGGGCCCTGTCCCCCCGGGGGCTGAGCCTCACCGCCGCGGTGGCCCCCAAGACCTCGGACAGCCAGCCGGGCCGGGCTCAGGAGGGACACGACTACGCAAAAATCGCCCAGGCGGTGGACTACGCGGTGCTGATGACCTACGACTGGGGCTGGACGGGCGGTCCCCCCATGGCGGTGGCCCCTCTGCCCCAGGTGCGGCAGGTAGTGGACTACGCCCTCACCCGGTTCCGGCCGGAGCAGCTCTATCTGGGTGTCCCCCTCTACGGCTACAACTGGACCCTGCCCTGGCGGGATGGGAGCCGGGCGGTCTCCCTGGGCTGTCAGCAGGCGGTCCGGCTGGCCTGGGACCAGAGAGCCGCCATCCGCTACGACGAGACGGCCCAGGCCCCCTGGCTGCGGTACTTCCAGGACGGCGTGGAGCACGAGGTCTGGTTCGAGGACGCCCGCTCCATCCAGGCCAAGCTGAACCTGGCGCTGGAATACGGCCTCCACGGGGTCAGCTACTGGAACGTGGACCGCCCCTTCCCCCAGAATTGGACGGTGCTCAACGCCACGGCCCAGGTCCGGGAGGAGATGTAGACCGCCTCAGAAAACTTACTGTGTCCGGACATTGCGCCTGTTCCTCTGAAGGTGAAATCCGGAGCGCCTGCGGCACCTCCATGGCGCGGGCTGGATTTTCTTCCGGCGCTGTGGTATAATCAGGCAACCAAAGAAAAAGGAGGACACATCCATGTCAATTACCATCGGCTTAAAGGGCCGGGCGGAGACCAAAGTCAGTGAAACCAACACCGCGCAGGCGGCGTGTTCAGGGGCGCTGCCCGTATTTGGGACCCCGTTCCTGTGCGCCCTGATGGAGGAGGCGGCCTGGAAGTCCATCTCCCCCCATCTGGAGGAGGGACAGAGCACCGTCGGGACCCGCCTGGATATCACCCACGACAGCGCCACCCCGGTGGGGATGGAGGTCTGGGCGGAGAGTGAGGTCATCCAGGTGGACGGCAGGCGGATTGTGCTGAAGCTGGCCGCCTATGACCGGAAGGGGCGCATCGGGCAGGGGACCCATGAGCGGTTCATTGTCACCGACCAGCGCTTTTTGGCCAAGTGCGCCCAGAAGATGGAAGAGGAGGGGCGCTGAGGATGTCCATTGAAAAGGTGCGGGAGTTTTTCCGCCCCCTGGGGAGGGAGGGGGACATTCTGGAGTTCCCCGTCTCCAGCGCCACGGTGGAGCTGGCCGCTCAGGCGGTGGGAGTCATCCCGGCGCGGATCGCCAAAACCCTCTCCTTCCTGGTGGAGGAGGGCTGTGTCCTCATTGTGGCCGCGGGGGACGCCAAGATTGACAACGCCAAGTACAAGGCCATGTTTCACACCAAGGCGAAGATGCTCACCCCGGAGCAGGTGACCCGGTTCACCGGCCACGCCATCGGAGGGGTGTGTCCCTTCGGCAGTCTGGAGGGGGTCAGGACCTATCTGGACATCTCCCTAAAACGGTTCGACACGGTCTTCCCCGCGGCGGGCAGCTCCAACTCCGCCATCGAGCTGACCTGCGGGGAGCTGGAGGAGTACTCCCGCAGTCTGGGCTGGGTGGACCTGTGCAGGGGCTGGCAGGAGGAGTGACATGCTGCGCATCCGGGAGGCCGTGGTGGTGGAGGGCCGGTACGACAAAAACGCCCTGTCCCAGGTGGTGGACACCCTGATTCTGGAGACGGCGGGTTTTGGCATCTTCAAAAATCCTGAACAGCTGGCCCTGCTGCGGCGGGCGGCGGAGCGGCGGGGGCTGATTGTCCTCACCGACTCGGACGGGGCGGGTTTTGTCATCCGGAACCGCATCAAAAGTGCCGTCCAGACCGGGACGGTGAAGCACGCCTACATCCCCGACATATACGGCAAGGAGCGGCGCAAGCGCAGGCCGGGAAAAGAGGGCAAGCTGGGGGTGGAGGGGATGCCGCCCCAGGTGCTGGAGCAGGTCCTCCGCCGGGCGGGAGCCGAATTTTTAGAGGAGTCCGCCTGCCAGGCCCCGAGCAGTCCCCCGCTGACCAAGGCGGAGCTGTACGCCGCCGGCCTGAGCGGACATCCCGACAGCGCGGACAAAAGATCAGCGCTGCTCAAAAAGCTGGCCCTGCCCCAGCATATGAGCGCCAACGCGCTGCTGGAGGTGCTCAACGGCTGCTACTCCCCCCAGGAGCGGGAGAAGCTGCTGGAACAGTGCGGAAATAAGGCGTCAGAGTCCGCTTTGTGAGACTTTTTGCAGGATCGGCCCTTCCGGCCGGTCCTTTTTTGATGCCGCGGTTTTTAGAAAACTCCTGCGCGGAAGGGAAAAAAGGAAATTGAATGCTTAACTTTCTCACATTATCTGCCGAAATCCACGATAGAAGCATTGGAAGGCCCGGTTCCACTGCCCTCAGATCCTGCCCGCGCCCGGACAGGGAAAATGTGGGGACAGCAGTGGACAATTCGCTGCTTTGGCAGTAAAATCAATCATGTTGCATCAGGGGGCTGCGCGCTGGACGCGGCTTCCTCATAAGTTTGGGAGGTTATAGCATGAAACGCAGAGCGCTCAGCTTGATTACCGCCTTAGCTCTGTGCCTGAGCCTGTGCCCTGTGCGGGTGTGGGCCGTTGACGGGGAGACAGGCGGGGAATCGTGTCCCCACCACACGGAGCATACGGAGGAGTGCGGCTATGTCGCGGAGGACCCCGGTGCGCCGTGTACCTTTGTCTGCCGGATTTGCCCCATCGAAGCGCGGATCGGGGCGCTGCCCGCCAGCGTTTCAGAGGACAACTGGGAGCAGGTCCAGGCCCAGATCGAGGAAATCTACGACCTGTGCGGTGGTCTGACCAGTGAGGAGCTCCAGCAGGTGAACCTGTCGGCCTGCCTTGCCCTGCTGGAGCAGATCGAGGGGATGGAGGCTGAGGCGCAGAGTACCGCCTCCGGTCATAGCGGCGCTGAGGATACAGGATGGACGCTGGAGAACGACCATACCTTTGCTGCTCCCTATGTGGTATCCAAGCGCTATAATATCAACACCAGCGAGTATACCCTCATCGGAACGGGTGAGGCCGTCATACAGGTCAGCGGGACGGGCGTTCTGGACTTCAAGGGCGCAATCAAATCCCAAAAAGGCGTTGGGGTGGAGGTCCTGTCCGGCGGCGTCCTGCGTATCTCAGAGCAGGTGAATATCAGGGGACAGTCGTATGCCCTGTCTGTTGCCTCCGGCGGGAAGGCGCATCTCTCCGCAGGTACGTATTTTGGAAAAGTATCCGCGATTTGGGTGGAGGACGGAAATTATGCCGCGCTGCTGGAAGAGGGATATGCTTACTTTGACGAGAATGGTGATCCGATCCAGCCGGAAGACCTGGCCAATGCCTTGACAGTCGTTGTGCAGCAGTGTACCGAGCACAACAAAACCTATACCCGCAATGAGAATGCCCCAAACCATACCTGGAGCTGTTCGGCCTGCCAGCTGGAGGATACAGAGAAGTGTACCTTTACCTTCCGCCAGGACGGGACGGGGATCTGCGATTTCTGCGAAAGAACGATTGCAGTTGTCGTGGACGAGGACGCTTTGAGCGACCTGGTCTATGACGGTACACCCAAGCCGGAGCAAGTAGGCGTTACTGTCACCCTGGATAGCTCAGGCAAAGAGCTGGTGAGAGACACGGACTATGAGGTGGATATCCAGTCCATCAAAGATGCCGGTCAGGCGACAGTGACGGTTACCGGTATCACCTTCAACGGGACCTTTGTCAGGACGTACACCGTGTCCCAGGACAAACCCACGCTTGAATGGGATACAGTTACAAAACCCGCTCCAATTACTGTGAACTATGACGGTGAGCCGGTGGAGAAGAGCGACCTGCCGCAGGTGAAGATCAATATCCAATCCACAACAGACAATTTGCAAGGATATCTCCAGTATTTCTATAAAGAGCCGAATGATTCCGACTATATTGATGGCCTGCCTACCAATGCGGGTACTTATAATGTGATTGTCAAACTGCCGGAACTGCCGAACTTTGAGGGGGCCGAAAGTGCGCCGATTGTCCTGACGGTGAACCCAATTGACCCTATTACCACACCTCCAGCCGCCACAAAGCCGATTTATAACGGCGCTGTTCAGGAGCTGGTCACCTCGGGCGAGTTGGACCCCGTGGCAGTGCGTGACGGCCTGGCAATCCAATTTGCGGATAACGAGAACGGTCCCTGGTCCACAGACATTCCCACCGGCCTCAAAGCGGGGGATTATGATGTCTGGTATCAGGTGGCCGGGCTGACCGACAATTACCTTCCCATCACCCCAACTCCCACCAAAATCGGCGATGTAAAAATCCAGCGCAAGCAAATCACGCCTTTTGTGACACTGTCGGAGTATACATACCTGTATGACGGCGGAGAGCATCAGCCCAAGGTCACGGTCAAGGATGAAGATAACGTGACGGTCATTTTGGACACAGAATATAAGGTGAATTATACAAATAACCGCAATGTAGGCACGGCGACAGTAACCGTAACCGATGCGCATGGCGGGAACTATGAGCTGACAGCGGTGGCGGTGGAGTTTAAAATCACCCAGCGGACGCAGGATACCTTGTCCATCACCCAAAAACCCAACACCGTCACCTACGGGGACAAGTTTACTCTGGGGACCACGGGCGGCTCGGGGAGCGGGAATGTCGCCTGGGAGATTACAGACGGCACAAATGTCGCAAAGGTGGACCAGAACAGCGGGCAGGTCACTGTCACCGGCCACGGGTCGGCCACTGTCAAGGCCACGAAATCCGGTGCGTCTCCGGTCCGTACACCCGATGGCAACTATGAGGACGCAATCGCGCTCTGGACGTTTACCGCAGGGAAGAAACCGGTGACGGCTGTGCTGACCGTAACTGACCGGGACTATATGGCCAGTGACACAACGGCTAAAGTGACCGCCGCAGTACCAGACAGTGAACTGGTGTCCGGCGACTCCATCACAATCACCGGTCTGACCGGCACATTTGAGGACCCCAACGCCGGAACGGATAAGAAGGTGAATGTGGACAGCACAAATCCGGTCGTTACTGGGAACAATTCGGAGAACTACGACATCAGCTACCCCGCCGCCACCACCGCTTCCATCCGCAAGGCGGAAGTGAAAGACGTAACCCCTCCCACGGCGAATGCCAATCTGGAGTACACCAGCCTTCCCTTGACTCTGGTCACGGGAGGAGGCGCAACAGGCGGTACGATGGAGTACTCGCTGGATGGTACAATGTATTCCGCAAGCCTCCCCACCGGCATCAACGCAGGCAGCTATGACGTTTGGTATCGTGTGAAGGGAGACAGCAACCACAATGACACAGAGGGCAAGAAGCTGGACAATCCAATTGCAATTGCCCAGCAGAAGGTGACTACCCCCACCATTGAGTTCACCCCCAGCGGCGCTTCCTATGACGGCCAGGAGCACAAGCCGGCGGTTACGGTGAAGGATAAGTACAACCGCGTCATCCCGAACAGTGAGTACACCCTGGACTTCGGCACTACGGACTGGATAAAAGCCGGAGGACACACAGTCACCGTCGAGGATGCGGCGGATGGCAACTACAACATCACCCAGCAGTCCGCAACATTCACCATCTCCCCAATGGGCCAGAACCCGCTGTCCATCGTGAACCAGCCCGGCAAGGTCCAGTACGGAGACAGCTTCACCCTCAGCACAATGGGCGGCTCCGGGACGGGTGCTGTAACCTGGACCAGCAGTGATACAACGGTTGCTAGCATCAGCACAGACGGTCTGGTGAAAGTCCTGAAATCCGGCTCGACCACCATCACGGCGACAAAAGAGACGGACGGCAACTACGGCGAGGTCTCAGTTAACTGGTCGTTCAGCGCGGAAAAGAAGCCTGTTACCCCCATTGTGACAGCCAAAGACAAACCCTATGATGGAACCAAGAACGCAACACTGGAGGCCACATGGAAAACCGGCGACCTGGTGGGAAGTGACAAAATCGACCTCACGGTAACAGGCGAATTTGTGACAGCCGATGTTGGCACAGGCAAGCAGGTGAAGATTATTTCGCATACTGAAACAGGAGCGACAGATAATTACACCATCGCCTGGCCTGCCAGCACCACGGCGTCCATCTCCAAGGTAGACGCAAAGCTGGAAAATGCACCAGTGGGCAAGGACCTGACCTACAACGGAGGAGAGCAGGATCTTGTCACCGGCGGCAGCACAGAGAAGAACATCGGCACGATTGAGTACAGCCTGAGCCAGAACGGCCAGTACTCGACCACGATTCCCACGGGCAAGGACGCCGGCAAGTACACCGTCTGGTACAGAGTAGCGGAAAGCGTGAACTACACCGGCATCTCCGCCGCCGCGATTGAGGTGGAGATTAAGAAAGTGGAGCCGATCATCAGCACAAATCCCACAGCGGCTAATGGTACTGTGGGACAGTCGCTGAGTGACATTGAGCTCAGCGGTGGTGGCGCGGCAAGTGTATCGGGTACGTTTGCCTGGAAGGACGGCAGCATCAAGCCCGATGTGGGGACATCCAAGCAATACGTGGTCTTCACGCCAGACGATACCACCAATTACACCACGAAGGAAATCCAGATTTCGGTGACCATTCAAGCGGCATCCGGTACTGGCAGCGGCTCGGACAGCAGCGGCAGCAGCACAGAGACGAGCGGCCCCTCCACCACGGTCCAGGACGGCACAGCGAGCACCGTGCTAAGCGCCTCGGACGGCAGCAGCCTGGTGCGGGAGGCGGCGGCAAATCAGAGCGACCGGGTGGTCATCAAGCCGGAGGTTACCGGTGACGTGACCAGGACGGAGGTTTCCATCCCGGCCTCGACAGTAAGCCGGCTCCAGAGCGAGACCAACGCGGCGCTCACCGTCTCCGCTCCCATCGCTGACGTGACCATCCCCAACCAAGCTCTGGATACCCTGTCCAGCGCGGGCGGGACCGTCAATGTGGCGACCGAGCAGGTGGACCAGGCGGTTGTGCTCACCCTGACCGCGGGCGGCGAGAAGGTGGAGGAGCTTCCCGGCGGCCTGACCCTCTCCGTCCCGGTGGAGGATGCCGGACCCGGTACAGTAGCGGTCCTGGTCCACGAGGACGGGACCCGCGAGACAATCCGTAAGAGCGTGGTAGAGGACGGCATGGTGAATATTCCCCTGAACGGCTCCGCCACGGTGGAGATCGTGGACAACAGCAAGGAGTTTGCCGATGTGCCCTCCACCAACTGGGCCGCTGACGCCGTAGCCTTTGCCAGCGCCCACGAGCTGTTCAGCGGGACCAGCGAGAACACCTTCAGCCCGAACCAGCCCATGAGCCGGGGAATGCTGACCACCGTGCTCTACAACCTGGAGGGCCGGCCGGAGCAGGACCTGACCGTACAGGACCTGGCGGACGGCTACAGCGATGTCAGCAGTGACGCCTGGTACGCGGGAGGTATCGCCTGGGCCGCGGAAAACGGCATCGCCAGCGGCTACGCCAACGGTCAGTTTGGACCCAACGACAGCATTACCCGGGAGCAGTTTGCGGTCATGCTCTGGAAGTATGCGGGCAGCCCCGGGTCGGACAGCCAGCTGGACTTTACAGACGCGGACCAGATCAGCGGCTACGCTCAGACGGCGCTGCGCTGGGCCGCGGAGAAGGGCATCCTGAGCGGCTACACCAACGGCCAGCTCTCCCCCAAGGGAACAGCGACCCGTGCGGAAGCGGCGCAGATGCTGAAAAGCTTCCTGGAAAACAGCTGACAGAACACAGCAAAAAACCGCCCTGTGCCGGCTTTGGCACAGGGCGGTTCATTTATTTTCTTCACGAGCGCTTTTGAGAGGGGGAGCTTTTTGCTTCTGCATCAATACCGGTTGAAGCAGGCGAAAATCTCCTGGAGCCGGGGCAGGGTCATACCCGCGGGGACCACTCCGCCGCCGCAGACCGCCCCCAGCCCCTGCTCCTCCACAAGGCGGGTCAGTGCCGCCGCCAGCTCCTCCACCCGCAGGCCCGCCAGGTTCTCCCGGGCATAGCGCACCATATAGGCCAGCGTCTGGGTCTGGCCCCCGTCTACCAGCTGCTCCACATAGCGCAAATCCAGCTCCCGGTCCCCTACGGAGAAGGATGTCTTTCCAAAGCGCTTGACTTTCAGCCGCTCCTGCCGGTATCCGTCTCCCCGGTAGTTCTTCCGGGTCTGGATGGAGCCGGATAGGTCCACCCGCCGGCCTCCGGAGGGCAGATGAAAGCCGGGGGCGGACAGGGCGGGGACAGGCCGGCCTTCCAGCGCCGCCTTGGCCCGGGCGGTGATGTCTCTGGCCTGGTAGGCGTCCATCTGGAGCACCCGGCTGGCAATGTGGAAGTAGGCCCCGCAGCTCCCCACCACCAGGATCAGGGAGACCCCCGCCTTCTGCCAGAGCTCCAGGGCCCGCTCCAGGAAGGGGGTGATGGGCTCCTGCTCCCGGGCAATGACTGCCTGCATCAGCTCGTCCCGGACCATGAAGTTGGTGGCGGAGGTGTCCTCATCCATGAGCAGAAGCTTGCTGCCCGCCTCCAGGGCCTCGGCGATGTTGGCCGCCTGGGAGGTACTGCCGCTGGCGTCCAGGGTGGAGAATTTGGCAGTGTCCCGTCCGCTGGGCAGGTGGTTGATGAAGAGGGAGATGTCCGTGTCCGTCACTTTGCGGCCGTCCTCCGCCCGGATTTTTACGGCGGTGGCGTCGGTGATGACGTACTCCCGGCCATCCCCGGCGATGTGGTCGTAGACGCCCCGCTCCAATGCTTTCAGCAGGGTGGATTTCCCGTGGTAGCCACCGCCGGCAATGAGGGTGATTCCCCGGCGGATGCCCATCCCCCGAACCGCTCCCCGGTGGGGCAGGTTCAAGGTCACCGCCATGGAGTCGGGGGAGCGGAAGGGAACCCCCTCCCGCATGGGCCGGTCGGAGACGCCGCTCTCCCGGGGCAGGATGGAGCCGTCCGCCACAAAGGCCGCCAGCTCCAGCCGGACCAGCTCCTCCCGGATGAAGTGCCGGTCCTCCGCCAGGGCGGTGACCTGCTCCACCTCCCCCTTGGGGGCGGAGGCGTAAAGAAGGGCCTGCTCCACACAGACAGGGAGGAAGTCAAACAAAATTTTCTCCAGCTCCCGGGCGTTGATGGTCCGTCCGTTGGCGGGGAAGCCCACCTCAAAGCGCACCATGACCCCTCCGGCCCGCACCTCGCAGTCCGTCCGGGACAGCACCTCCTGACCGGGGACGGTGACCGCCAGCACCCCGCTCTTTCCCGAGCCCTTGGCCTGGTGGGAGAACCGCCCCGCCTGCCGTCCAAAGCGCCGGAGCAGGTAGTCCTCCAGGGCGGCGCGGTTCCAGGGAGTCTCCCAGCAGTGTTTGGGAAACCCCGCCGTCCGCCCGTCCACCGTCACGCTGAGCTGGGAGGGCGCGGCGAAGGGGTCCCCCTGGACGTGCTCGATGTTCAGGCAGTACCGGCCAAAGGACCAGCTCCCCTTCAGGGACTTGTAGGCGGGGTAGCTCCTGCGGTCGATGTCCCGCAGACTGGCGCGCAGCTCTTCAGATGATCTCATAGTCAGCCTCCGTTTTTTCAGATAATCAGGGACAGTATAGTCCCATTTTTCAGATTTGTAAATAAAAATCCCAAAACTCCAAACGCGCTGCGGCAAAAATCCCCCCGGACCCGAGAGGGCCGGGGGCTTCTGTGTTTGGAGCGGGGCGGGAAATTTGGCACAGCGGTCCAGCCATTCGGGCATGGCGGACGGAGCAATCAATCCTTATAAAATGTTATACCCGTACAGGTGTTCTGCGGTCTGGACCGAAACTGCGATGAAATTCCGCATTTTTCGACAAAAATATGTAAAAAATGCACTTAGGAACTAAATTTCCTGGCAATTTCGCACAACAGCCTCTATGATTTTTCCAAGGAGGAAGATGTAATGATAATTGCTCTGTTGGACCACAAGAAATTGATCAAAGCCATGGAGGCGAAAAACGCAACCCAGGAGGAATTGGCGGAGGAAATCAACATCACGGACCGGCATCTGCGCAATTTGAGGGAAAGGGACACGGATATCTCTGTATCCCTGTGCTACAGGCTGAGCCAGGTATTTCAAATCCCCATGGAGGAGCTTCTGGTTGTACGGGAGGAGGAGATGGAAGAATGAAGCAGACAGAACACAGGCCGGTCGTCCCGCTGTCTGAGGCGCGTCTGGAGTGGCTGCTCCGTCAGGCGTCTTACCGCACCGCAATGCGTGTCACGGAGCTCATGGTCTACCGGTCGTCCGGTACAGAGGACGCGGGCTACTTTGTTTGTCCGCGATGCCGTGTCACGCTGGAGCGGGAATTTGTGCCCTTCTGCGACCGGTGCGGCCAGCGTCTGAACTGGAAGGGCTGCAAGTACGCGAAGGTGATCCGGTAGGACTCCGACGTGTCCGGCCGTCCCCGTGCGCTTGTCCGGGTAATTTCCAAACATCCCCAAGCAGATTGCGGACGGGAGACCTGCCATGCCCCGCTAAATGCACGCCCCATCCCGGAGACCGGGGTGGGGCGTGCTGCTGTCTATTGGTAGTAGGCCCGGAGGGTGGGCTCCAGCTCCCGCCACTTGATCTCGTACTCCTGTCGGTAGGTCTCCACGGTGCGGGAGGGCGTGATGAGCTGTTCCTTTCCCCGGTATTTCATGGTGTAGGGCTTGAAGGCGCTGCAGTCCGGGTCCAGGCCGTGCAGCCCGTCCAGCAGCTCCCGGCCCACCTCCAGGTTGTCACTCTTGATGGCCACCATCAAGGGGGACTGGCCGTCGTCCTTCTTGGGCGGGGCTTTGGCCAGGCAGGAGATCAGCTCCGGTTTTTTGTCCAGAATGGCGGCAACCTCCTCCAGATTGCCCCGTCGGATTATGGTAAACAGCTTTTTCAAAAAAACCCTCCAATTACTTCTGCCCGCCGTCCTGGGCGTAGTCCAGTCCGGACAGATACCGGCGGGCCAGGTCCAGGGCGTGGCTGGCGGTCTGGGTGCGCAGCCGCTCCCGCATGGGCCGGGTCCCCAGGGTGAGGGGCCGCACGTGGGTCCCCTCCTGGGTGGCGATGGCCACGAACATGGTCCCCACCTCGTTTCCGCGGTCGTCCCGGTCGGGCCCCGCCACCCCGGTGGAGGACAGGCCAATATCACAGCCCAGCACCCGCCGGGTCCCCTCGGCCATGGCGGCGGCCACCTCCTGGGACACCGCCCCGAACTGGTTCAGCAGGTGTCCGGGCACACCCAGGACGTTCTCCTTGACCTCGTTGGTGTAGGAGACAATCCCGCCCCGGAAGGCGGCGGAGGCCCCGGGCACATCGGTGAGCCGCTTGGCGATGAGCCCCCCGGTGCAGCTCTCCGCCGTTCCCAGGGTGAGTCCCCGCTCCTTCAGGCCCTGGATGACCACGTGCTCCAGGGAGGGCACGTCCACCCCGTAGACCAGGGGGCCGAACATCTCCCGCAGCCGGGCCACCGCGGGCTGGAGCAGGGCCTGAGCCTCCCCATCGGTGGGGGCCTTGGCGGTGACCCGCAGCTCGCACTCCCCCTCCTTGGCGTAGGGGGCCAGGGTGGGGTTGGACATGGCGTTCATCCGGTCCCGCAGCCGGGCCTCCAGGGAGGACTCCCCGATGCCGAAGAATTTGATGGTGTGGGAGGCGATGACCCCCTCGGACAGGGAGAGCAGGTAGGGCTTGGCCCGGTACTGGAACATGGGCCGGCACTCGCTGGGGGGGCCGGGGAGCATGATGACATGGACCCCCTCCGCCTCAAAGGCGCAGCCGGGGGCGGTCCCCCAGTCGTTCTCCAGAATGACGCAGCCCTCGGGGAGCATGGCCTGCTGGAGGTTGTTGTCCGTCATGGTCCGCCCAATGCGCCGGAAGTAGTCCTCAATGCGCCGGGCGGAGCCCTCGTCATAGACCAGCTGCTTCCCAAAGGCCTCCGCCAGGACGTTTTTGGTCAGGTCGTCGCAGGTGGGGCCCAAGCCCCCGGTGGTGAGGATGATATCCGCCCGCTTTTTGGCGATGGACACCGCCTCCCGGGCCCGCTGGGGGTTGTCCCCCACCACGGTGTGCCAGTAGACGTTCAGGCCCAGCTCGCTCAGCCCCTGGGAGAGCATCTGGGCGTCGGTGTTGGCGATGTTGCCCAGGAGCAGCTCGGTGCCCACCGATAAAATTTCGACAGTATGGGACATGGGGTAAAAGACCTCCTTTTCCGCCGGCCGGAGGGGCGGGCGGGGTTGATAATTGTGATTATAGCACGCCCGCCGCCAAAGGGGTAGGGATTTCCAGAAGAAGGAATAAATTTTGTATAAATTTCCCGTAGAAAACAGGAATCGGAGGAGGAGCGCCGTGGGAATTTCCTGTTTCAGAGGTTTTGTGCCGGATGGATTCGTCAGATTAACGAAAATCCGGGCACAAAAATGCGAACGATTTTATAGATATACAAAATTTGAGGGTTTCAACAAGAGATTTAGGGCTTTCACGAAGTTTTTGCAATTTTTCGACCATTTTATAGTTGAAATTTTTGCCGGATTGGACTACAATAAAAACCGCAAGAGCGAGGAGGGTCCGCGTGCTGAATATCGTGTTGGTTGAGCCGGAGATCCCACAAAATACCGGCAACATTGCCCGTACCTGCGCCGCTACCCGAAGCCGCCTCCACCTGGTCCGCCCCCTGGGGTTCGATATCAGCGAGCGGGCGGTGCGGCGGGCGGGGCTGGACTACTGGCATATGCTGGACCTGCAGGTCTATGACAGCCTGGATTACTTCTTCGCGGCCAACCCTCAGCCCGACCTGTGGCTGGCCACCACCAAGGCTCCCCGGGACTATACCCAGGCGCGGTTCCGGCCAGGCTGCTGGCTCATGTTCGGCAAGGAGACCGCCGGCCTGCCGGAGGACCTGCGGACAAGCTGGTACGACCGGTGCATCCGGATTCCCATGCGGGAGGACGCCCGGAGCCTGAATCTGGCCAACTCGGTGGCGGTGCTCACCTATGAGGCGCTGCGGCAGCAGGGGTTTCCCGGGCTGTCCGGCGCGGGGGAGATGGCCCGGGCGCGATGAACCCCAGTATTTTGTCACCTCTTTATCACAGAAAGGAGTCAGCAAAATGAACTATAACAAAAAGACGGTCAAGGACGTGGAGGTCAAGGGCAAGAAGGTCCTGCTGCGCTGCGACTTCAACGTGCCTATGGCCAAGGACGGCAGCGGCATCATCACCGATGACAAGCGTATCCGCGCCGCCCTGCCCACCATTCAGTACCTGCTGGACCAGGGGGCGGCGGTCATTGCCTGCTCCCATATGGGCAAGCCCGTCCCCACCTTCGAGTCCTACCGGAAAAAGCAGCTGGAGAAGGGAAAGGACGCGGCCTCCATCACCGAGGAAATGTGGAAAAAATCCCTGGCCGAGCTGCGCATGGAGCCGGTGGCCGCCCGCCTGAGCGAGCTGCTGGGCAAGCCGGTCATCCTGGCGGAGGACGTGGTGGGCCCTGACGCCCAGGCCAAGGCCGCGGCGCTGAAGCCCGGGGAGGTCCTGCTGCTCCAGAACACCCGCTTCGAGAAGGGGGAGACCAAGAACGACCCCGAGCTGGCCAAAAAGCTGGCCGGTATGGCGGAGCTGTACGTGTCGGATGCCTTCGGGGCGGTCCACCGCGCCCACGCCTCCACCGCCGGGGTGGCCGATTATCTGCCCGCCGTCTCCGGCTTCCTGATTCAGAAGGAGCTGGACTTCATCGGCGGCGCCCTGGCCAGCCCCAAGCGGCCCCTGGTGGCCATTTTGGGGGGCTCCAAGGTCAGCTCCAAAATCGGGGTCATCAGCAACCTGCTGGAGATCGCCGACACCGTCATCATCGGCGGCGGCATGGCCTATACCTTCTCCGCCGCCCAGGGGGGCAAGGTGGGGGACTCCCTGCTGGAGGAGGACTGGAAGAGCTACTCCCTGGATATGATCCAAAAGGCCAAGGACAAGGGGGTCAGGATGCTTCTCCCCGTGGACACGGTCGCCGCCGACAAATTCGCGCCCGACGCGGACAGCAAGGTGGTCAAGGCTGGAGAGATTCCCGACGGCTGGCAGGGTCTGGACATCGGCCCCGAGTCCATCAAGCTCTACTGTGACGCCGTGGCGGACGCGGGTACTGTTATCTGGAACGGCCCCATGGGGGTGTTTGAGTTTGAAAAATTCGCCGCCGGGACCAAGGCGGTGGCCGAGGCCCTGAGCAAGACCAGCGCCATCACCATCATCGGCGGCGGGGACTCCGCGGCCGCGGTGCAGCAGCTGGGCTACGCTGATCAGATGAGCCACATCTCCACCGGCGGCGGCGCCTCCCTGGAGTTCATGGAGGGGAAGGAGCTGCCCGGCGTGGCCTGCCTGCTGGACAAGTGATCTGGCCTCTACAGAACAGGAAGCCTGTACCCCTCCGGGGGAACGCAACAATTAACGATAGGAGAGATCGACTATGAATCGCCGCTACCGCAAGACCATCATCGCCGGGAATTGGAAGATGAACAATACCCTGTCCCAGACCAAGGCCTTTGCTGAGGAGATCAAGCCCATCATGCCCAAGGGCAAGTGGTGCAATGTGGTGCTGTGTGTGCCCGCCACTAATATCCAGGCCGCCGTCCGCCTGTTCAAGGACTGCCACATCGCCGTGGGCGCGGAGACCTGCCACGAGCTGGACCACGGCGCCTACACCGGTGAGATTACCGCCGCCATGATTAAGGAGGCGGGGGCCAAGTATGTCATCATCGGCCACTCCGAGCGCCGCCAGTACTACAACGAGACCGACTTCACTGTCAACAAGAAGGTCCACGCCGCCATCGCCGCCGGGCTGATCCCCATCGTCTGCGTGGGTGAGAGCCTGGAGCAGCGGGAGCTGGGGGTCACTATGGAGCTGATTGCCTATCAGGTGCGCTGCGCCCTGGCCAACGTGGCCGCCGAGGACGCCCGCCACGTGGTCATCGCCTACGAGCCCCTGTGGGCCATCGGAACGGGCAAGACCGCCACCGCCGAGCAGGCCGGAGAGGTCTGTCAGGCCATCCGCGCCGTCATCCGCAAGGAGTACGGCGCCCACGTGGCCCGGTCCATCACCATCCAGTACGGCGGCTCCATGAACGCTAAGAACGCCCATGAGCTGCTGGCCCAGCCCGATGTGGACGGAGGTCTGATCGGCGGCGCCGCCCTGAAGCCCGAGGATTTTGTCACAATCATCGAGGCCGCCAATCAGGAGTAAGAAGCGCCCCATCCCCGGGCGGGAGGCCAGAGAGACCTGTCCCGCCCGCCGGGAGGCGCGGCAATGAAGGAAAGGTTTTTTATGAAAACACCTACCACTTTGATTATTATGGACGGCTTTGGCATCGAGGGCCCCTCCGCGGGCAACGCGGTGGTCAACGCGTCCACCCCCAACCTGGACAAGATTTTTTCCGGCTGTCCCGGCTGCCGGCTGTCCGCCTCCGGGCTGGACGTGGGCCTGCCTGACGGGCAGATGGGCAACAGCGAGGTGGGCCACACCAACATCGGCGCGGGCCGGGTGGTCTTCCAGGACCTGCCCCACATCAGCCGGGACATCGAGTCCGGCATCTTCTTCCAGAACCCCGCCTACCTGGAGGCCATGGCCAACTGCCGGGAGTGGGGCTCCGCCCTGCACCTGATGGGCCTGCTGTCCGACGGCGGGGTCCACAGCCACATCACCCACCTCTTCGCCCTGCTGAAAATGGCCCAGGAGCAGGGCATTGAAAAGGTCTATGTCCACTGCTTCCTGGACGGGCGGGATGTGCCCCCCACCTCGGGCAAGCACTTCGTGGAGCAGCTCCAGGCCAAGCTCCAGCAGCTGGGCGTGGGAAAAATCGCCACCGTGATGGGCCGGTACTACGCCATGGACCGGGATAAGCGGTGGGACCGGCTCCAGCGGGCCTACGACGCCATGGCCTGCGGCCAGGCCCCCTATGAGGAGGACGCCGCCCAGGCCGTGCAGAAGTCCTACGACGCCGGCGTCACCGACGAGTTCATGGAGCCGGTGGTCTGCCTGAAAAACTTCCAGCTCCGGGACAACGACTCGATAATCTTCTTCAACTTCCGCCCCGACCGGGCCCGGGAGATCACCCGCTGCCTGGTGGACGAGGATTTTGCAGAAATCGACCGCCGGACCGGCTTCATCCCCGTGGACTTTATCTGCACCACCGAGTACGACGCCACCATGCCCAACGTCACGGTGGCCTACCCCCGGCAGAAGCTGGCCAACATTTTTGGGGAGTACATCTCCAAGCTGGGGCTGACCCAGCTGCGCATCGCGGAGACCGAGAAGTACGCCCATGTGACCTTCTTCTTCAACGGCGGGGTGGAGCAGGTCTTCCCCGGGGAGGACCGCTGTCTCATCAACTCCCCCAAGGTGGCCACCTACGACCTCCAGCCCGAGATGTCCGCCTATGAGGTCACGGAGGAGGCGGTGCGCCGCATCCTCAGCGGGACCTATGACGTGGTGATTTTGAACTTTGCCAACTGCGACATGGTGGGCCACACCGGCGTGTATGAGGCCGCCTGCAAGGCGGTGTCCACCGTGGACGAGTGCGTGGGCAAGGTGGTGGACGCCACCACCAAGATGGGCGGGGTGGCGCTGATTACCGCCGACCACGGCAACGCGGAGCGGATGGTGGATACCGACGGCTCCCCCTTCACCGCCCACACCACCAACCTGGTCCCCTTCTATATCACCGGAGCCAGCGTGAAGCTGCGGGACGGCCGCCTGTGCGATATCGCCCCCACCATGCTGGACCTGATGGGTCTGGAGAAGCCGGCGGAGATGGACGGCGAGACCCTGATCCTTTAACACAGTTCCCCAACAGGACGGGAAACATCCCCCTTTAAGTATTGAAAGGAGTTTGAAGACCATGAAGCAGATGATCGAAATTGTTGACGTAATTGGCCGCGAGATCCTGGACAGCCGGGGCAACCCCACCGTCGAGGTGGAGGTCTACCTGGAGGACGGGACCATGGGCCGCGCCGCTGTGCCCTCCGGCGCCTCCACCGGCATCTACGAGGCCTGCGAGCTGCGGGACGGCGACAAGAGCCGTTACCTGGGCAAGGGCGTGGAGAAGGCGGTCAACAACGTGAATACCGAGATTGCCGAGGCCCTCATCGGGACCAACGTGCTGGACCAGGTGGCCATCGACAAGATGCTCATCGACCTGGACGGGACTCCCAACAAGGACCGCCTGGGCGCCAACGCCATCCTGGGCGCCTCCCTGGCCTGCGCAAAGGCCGCCGCCGCCAGCCTGGGGACCTCCCTCTACAACTATATCGGCGGCTCCAACGCCAAGCAGCTCCCCGTCCCCATGATGAACATCCTCAACGGCGGCGCCCACGCCACCAACAACGTGGAGATCCAGGAGTTCATGATTATGCCTGTCTCCGCCCCCTCCTTCCGGGAGGCCCTGCGCCGCTGCGCCGAGGTCTTCCACACCCTGAAGACCGTCCTGAAGGAGAACGGAACCCCCGCCGCCGGTGTGGGTGACGAGGGCGGCTACGCGCCCAACCTGAAGAAGGACGAGGACGCCCTGAAGGTCATCGTCACCGCCATCGAGAAGGCCGGCTACAAGCCCGGGGAGGACTTCAAGATCGCCATCGACGCCGCCTCCTCCGAGTGGTGGAACGAGGAGGAGAAGTGCTATATCCAGCCCAAGTCCAACAAGAAGCTGACCCAGCAGCAGCTGGTGAATATGTGGAAGAAGTTCGCCGAGACCTACCCCATCATCTCCCTGGAGGACGGCATGGCTGAGACCGACTGGGAGGGCTGGGCTATGCTCACCAAGGCCATCGGCGACAAGGTCCAGCTGGTGGGCGACGACCTGTTCGTCACCAACGTGAAGCGGCTGGCCGACGGCATCGAGAAGAAGGTTGCCAACGCCATCCTCATCAAGGTCAACCAGATCGGCACTCTGACCGAGACCCTGGACGCCATCCAGATGGCCAACCGGGCGGGCTATACCGCTATCGTCTCCCACCGCTCCGGCGAGACCGAGGACGCCACCATCGCCGATATCGCCGTGGCCCTCAACGCCGGCCAGATCAAGACCGGCGCGCCCAGCCGCACCGACCGGGTGGCCAAGTACAACCAGCTCCTGCGCATCGAGGAGGAGCTGGGCGATGTGGCCGAGTATCCCGGCATGAAGGCTTTCTTTAACCTCCGCTGATTTTCCGCCGCGGACAGACCCCGGACCCTCTTCGGAGGGTCCGGGTTTTCATATGCGGCTGGATTCCCCCTTGCCGGGAGGGACGGGATATGGTATACTTATCCTGAGCCCGGTATGCGGACAGCGCACATTGAGGGAGTGATTTTATGAAAAAGAAGGGTTCCCGCCGGCAGAAGCTGCTGACCCTGTTGGCGGTACTGGCGGCGGGGGTGCTGATATTCAGCCTGGGCCAGGTGGGGCTGACCCTGATGGACTACCGGAGGGGCGCGGAGGAGTATGATGCGGCGGCCCGGATGGCGGGTCTGCCCTCCAGCTTGGACCGGCCCAACCTCCCCGCCCAGAGCGAGATCGAGGTGGACCCCCTGGAGGTGCTGGCCGCCACCGACCTGGAGGCCCTGCGCACCGTCAACTCCGAGGTGGTGGGCTGGATCGCGATTCCGGACACAGTCATCTCCTACCCGGTCCTCCAGGGGAGCAACAACCGCTATTATCTCAACCACACCTGGACCGGCGAGCGGGTGGCGGTGGGGTCTATTTTTATGGAGTACACCGCCTCCCCGGATTTCAGCGACTTCAACACCATCCTCTATGGCCACAGGATGAACAACGACTCCATGTTCGGACCCCTGCGCAGCTATCTGAAGCAGGACTTCTGGCTGGCTCACCCCACGGTCTACCTGGTCACGGACGCGGGGGTCCAGGCCTACGACATTTTTGCCGCCTTCGAGGTGGGGGTCCACGAGGTGGTCTACCGGCTGGACCTCATTGAGAGCGGCCTGGTGAACGAGTTCATCCGGTTCAGTATGCGGCACTCCGCCATTGATACAGGCATCACCCCCACGGCGGAGGACAAAATTTTGACCCTGTCCACCTGTACGGGCCGGGGCCACGACACCCGTTGGGTGGTGCAGGCGGTGCTGAGGCCGGAGGACCCCTTTGCGGAGACGCCGGAAGAGAACCCGGAAGAGACATCAGAAGAAAATTCGGAGGGACAGGCATGAGAGGAAAGATTTTTTTGGGGACGCTGGCGCTGGCGGCGGTTCTGCTGGCCGGATGCGGCGGAGGGAGTGCAGAGAAGCAGCCGGAGCAGAGCACAGCTTCGGCGAGTCAGGGGGAGGCGGTACAATTTGAGGGGACGGACCTGGAGGGGAACCCGGTGACCTCCGACCTCTTTTCCCAGTCAAAGCTCACCATGGTCAACGTCTGGGCGACCTACTGCAACCCCTGTCTGAACGAGATGCCCGACCTGGGGGAGCTGGCGGCGGCCTACGCGCTGGAGGATGTTCAGATCATCGGTATTGTCAGCGATGTTCTGGAGGGGGAGGACCAGGAGCTGGCGGAAAGCCTGGTGGAGGAGACCCAGGCCAACTATCCCCACCTGCTGCTGAACGAGTCCATTTTCTACGGACTGCTGACCGATGTGGCCGCCGTGCCCACCACCTTCTTCATTGACGGGGAGGGGGTCGTGCTGGACACCGTCGTCGGCGCGCGGGACAAGTCCGCCTGGGAGGAGATGATCCATGGATTTCTGGAGGCGGATTAGTCAGCGGGCCTGGCTGCTGGGAGTGCTGGCCGGAGTGCTCCTGCTGGGCGTTGGGGCCGGGCTGGGGCAGCTGGAGGCGGTGCGGACCAAGGCAGTGATGGTCTGCCTGGAGTGTATCGGGATTGGGTGACATATGAAACGGATTCGTCTGGCGGTACAGCTGCTCTTCACGGTGGTGACAAACGGGTATCTGTACGGCTTTCTCAGCGGAAAAATTTACCGGGGCAATCTGAAATACGCCTGCGTGCCTGGGCTGAACTGCTACTCCTGCCCGGGGGCGCTGGCCTCGTGTCCCATCGGGGCCCTGCAGGCGCTGCTGAACCAGAGAGGGGTCCAGATGCCCTTCGCGGTGCTGGGCTTCCTCTTCCTGTTCGGGAGTCTGCTGGGCCGGTGCGTCTGCGGCTGGCTGTGCCCCTTTGGACTGGTCCAGGACCTGCTGCACAAGCTGCCCCTGTTTCAAAAGCGGAAGCGGCTGCCCTTCCACCAGGTCCTGAAATACGGAAAGTACGGGGTGCTGCTCCTGCTGGTGTGCGCCGGCTCCTTGTTCCTGTTCGGCGGCTACGCAAAGGTCCCGGCTTTTTGCAAGTACCTGTGTCCCTCGGGCACGCTGTTCGGCGCCCTCCCCCTGCTCAGCGCCAACGACACCCTGCGGGAACAGGTCGGCGGGCTGTTTTTCTGGAAGCTGGGAATCCTGCTGGCGCTGACGGTCCTCTCGGTCAAGGTCTTCCGCCCCTTCTGCCAGTACCTGTGTCCCCTGGGCGCGATTTACGGCTGGTTCAACCGGTTCAGCCTGGTCCAGATCCGGTGGGAGCGGGAGGAGTGCGTGTCCTGCGGAGTATGCGAGTCGGCCTGTCCGCTGGCGCTGAGACGGGAGGAGATCTCGGTCTCCCCGGAGTGCATCCGGTGCGGACAGTGTGTGGACGCCTGTCCCCGCCGCTGCCTGCGCTTTTTGGGGAAAAGGGACTAAATGAACAGGGAGCCCGCTGAACAGCGGACTCCCTGTGATGATATGGAGGGGCTGAGGATTCCGGCTACGGATTTCCGAGATACCGCCTTGTGTACGGACACACCTCGATGCACTTCCCGCAGATGGTGACGCGCTCCCCGAAGCCCCGTTCGGACCGGTTCTGTGCCTCCTCCTCGCATTTCCGGTGGTCGAAGAGGCCGCTGCGTTCCACCCCGGGGCCCCAGCTGTTTCCCAGAATGGCGCCGGCGGGGCAGGCGTCCCGGCAGACCGTACAGCCGCCGCACCGGGAGCTCTGAACGGGCTGGGCCGGGGTCAGAGGCGCGTCGGTGAGAATGGTGGACAGCCGGACCATGGAGCCGTACTCCTCCGTGACCAGCAGGGCGCATTTCCCAATCCAACCCAGCCCCGCCCGGGTGGCCACCGTCTTATAGGGCAGCCGGGTGAGACACTCCGGGCCGTACTGCCCCACCTGTGCCCTGGTCTGGGCCTGGGCGCGGAAGCCGCGGGACTCCAGCAGCTCCGCCCCCAGAGAGACCAGCCCGTCCAGCTTCTGATTCAGGCTGTCATACCACTGCTTGTAGGCGGGCGTGGGCAGCTCCCCGATGCCCCGGATGACCTCCTTGGGGAATTTCACCGCCACACAGACCCCCAGAGGCAGCCCCAGCCGCTGGTCCTCGGGCAGGGAGCGCAGGTCCCCCACCCCCACCAGGTCTGCCCCGCTCTGGAGGAGGAGTTTTCTCAATTCAGCTGTCAGCGCATTTTCCATAAATCCTCCATTCTGGGAGTCCCCGCAGCGGGTTCTCTCCGGTCAAAAGTGCGGCTTTTGGTACATCACAATTATATCACATCCATGGAGGTTGTCAATCCGCCTGAACCATGGGGCGGGCAAAATTTTGGAAGGAGTGAGGGTATGCACCAGCTTCTGCGGACACACGCGCAGCACGTGATGCAAGCTTCCCTACAGGCGGTCCTGCCCGACCGGGCGGTGGAGCGGGCGCTCCGGGGGCGCAGCTTCCCGGGGCGGCTGCTGTTGGTGGCGGTGGGCAAGGCCGCCTGGCAGATGGCCCGGGCGGCCCGGGATTGCCTGGGGGAGCGCGTAGAGGGGGGGATTGTGATTACAAAATACGGCCACCTGGGGGGGTCCATCCAGGGGCTGGACTGCTGGGAGGCGGGCCACCCCGTGCCGGACGAGAACTCGTTTCGGGCCACCCGGGCGGCGCTGGAGCTGGTCAGGGGGCTTTCCAAGGAGGACACGGTGCTGTTTTTGCTCTCCGGCGGGGGGAGCGCGCTCTTTGAGCAGCCGCTGGTGGACGGCGGGGAGCTCCAGGACATCACCAGCCAGCTGCTGGCCAGCGGGGCGGACATTGTGGAGATGAACACCATCCGCAAGCGGCTGTCCGGGGTGAAGGGCGGACGGTTTGCTCAGGCCTGCGCCCCCGCCCGGGTGCTGGGGATTGTGCTGAGCGATGTGCTGGGGGACCCGCCGGACATGATCGCCTCCGGCCCCGCCTGCCCGGACCGCTCCACCTGCGCCCAGGCCCGGGAGATCGCCCGGACCTGCGGTCTGCGTCTGAGCGAACGGGCCTGGTCGCTGCTGGACAAGGAGACCCCCAAGGAGCTGGGGAATGTGGAGTACCACGTCACAGGCAGCGTGAAGGAGCTGTGCCAGGCGGCGGCCCGGGCCTGCATCGGTCTGGGCTATGCGCCGGTCATCCTCACGGACCGGCTGTGCTGTCAGGCCCGGGAGGCGGGTTCCTTTTTGGCCAGCATTGCCCGCAGCCACGCGGAGGACGGGGGCAGGCTCGCCTTCCTGGCGGGGGGAGAGACGGTGGTCCGGCTCACCGGGAGGGGCAAAGGGGGCAGAAATCAGGAGCTCGCCCTGGCGGCGGCGGAGGGGATTCGGGGACTGGACAATGTCCTGATTTTCTCCCTGGGCTCGGACGGGACGGACGGCCCTACCGACGCGGCCGGAGGTCTGGTGGACGGGGAGACAGCGGAAGCGCTCTCCGCCCTCGGGGTGTCCATCACCCAGACGCTCCAGGACAACGACGCCTATCACGCCCTGGAGCGGGTGGGCGGCCTGCTGTTCACCGGCCCCACCGGGACCAATGTGAACGATATCTCGGTAGTGCTGATCGGAGATTCAGCAAAGCGGGACAGCTGCGGGGACCGCGGCCCGGATTTTTCGGCAAAATGACAAAAATTTCGGATTTTTTATGACCCGACAGAAATGACGGGGACTTTACGCCATGCCTCCTGTAAAATATAATCAGAACAAATAGCTCTATTTTTTGCAGGGGGAAGCACACATGAAAAAAAGAAATTTTCAGTAGGCGGCTCCCATCCTGATAATCCCCTCCAGAAGGCGCGGGTCAAGGCCGGCCTGACCCAGGAGAAGGCGGCGGAGGCCCTGGGCTGCAATCTCCGCACCCTCCAGCGGTTTGAGGAGGGGAGGGAGGGCAGGAAGGGGCCGCCCATTGAGCTGCTGCTGAAGATGAGGCGCTGTTACCGCTGTGAGATCAGCGACCTGATCCGGGAGGAAGATCTGCTTGGAGAGACAGACTGGAACGCGCCCACAGAGCGTATATGAATATGAATGAGAAGCTGGTCTGTCTGCTGTACCGCCTGGGTCTCTCCGCGAAATATGTCGGGTTCCACTGCATCGTCTCCGCGGTTGAGATCGCCATGGAAACCCCTCAGTCCCTGACGATGGTCACCAAATGGCTCTATCCGCAGATCGCAAGGCAGATGGGAACAAACTGGAAGGCTGTGGAGCGCAATATCCGCTCCGCAATCAATATTATCTGGCGGAACAACCCCGAGGAGCTCCAGAAAATATCCAACAGCTGTATGGAGAAGAGGCCGTCCGCGGCACAATTTATTTCCATCCTCGTCTCCTACATGACATTCCAGGAGAACTGATGCGGCAAGCCGCCGGACCCAAATGGGCCCGGCGGCTTGCTGTTTCCGGGACGGAGCTCCGGCGGGTCATTCCTGGCGGAACCCCCCAATGTGCGCCCGAATCTTTTCAAAGGTCTCATCGCTGAGGTCGTGCTCCACCTTGCAGGCGTCCGCCGCCGCCGTCTCCGGGGAGACGCCCAGCCGGATGAAGATCTGTGTCAGCAGCTTGTGCCTGCCGTAGATGCGCTGGGCAATTTCCTCGCCGGGGGGCAGAAGGGTGATATAGCCGTCCTCTCCCATTTGGATATACCCGTTCTCCCGCAGGTTTTTCATCGCTACACTGATGCTGGGCTTGGAGAGGCCCAGCTCCCGGACGATATCAATGGAGCGTACCATGCCGTGCTCCTCCCGGAGCTTCAGGATGGCCTCCAGGTAGTCCTCAGCGGATTTGTAGATATTCACAAAAATTCCCTCCTGCGCGAATAGACTTGTGCATAGGGTAACATGTTCCGGGAAAAAAAGCAAGTTTTTCTTTCCGGGGGTTTGACAAGGGCGGCTGCAACGGCGACTGCGGAAACTGCCAGGGCTGCCACGGAACCATATTGATCCGCAGCTGTAAAAAGCGGCCAGCTCTGGTGAGCCGGCCGCTTTGTTGATTGGGAGTCAGCATAAGCCTCCGCTAGGGGTGGGAACAATAGCTGGACACCGCCGCCTGGATCATTTCGTAAGCCTCCTGCACAACGGGCCGGTCTCCCTCCTCCAGCTCCAGCAGGGGTGCGCGGACGCCTCCCACGTCGGGGCCTCCCTGGAGGCGGATGATCTCCTTGATGACCGCATACAGGTTCCCCTGGGCGGCGCACATTTTGTAGATAATGCGGCAGCAGTCGTTCTGGATCTTCTGGGCCTTCTCCAGCTCGCCGCTCTGGAAGCAACGGAAAATCTCCAGATACAGCTCAGGCATGGCGCCGTAGGTCCCGCCGATACCGCCGCCCGCTCCGGCCGCCAGTCCGGACAGCAGCTGCTCATCCGGGCCGTTGAACACGAACGCGCCCTCATCGCGCCACATCTGGATATCCTGGACGGGCATGGAGGAGTTCTTCACCCCGATGACCCGGGGATTTTTCAGCATCTCCTGGAGCAGAGGCACAGACAGGGCCACCCCGGCCAGCTGAGGGATGTTGTAGATGACAAAATCCGTATTGGGGGCGGCGGCGGAGATGTCGTTCCAGTACTTGGCGATCCCCTTTGGGGGCAGGTGGAAGTAGATGGGCGGGATGGCGGCGATGGCGTCCACCCCCAGGCTCCCGGCGTGGGCGGCCAGCTCCCGGCTGTCGGCGGTGTTGTTGCAGGCCACGTGGGCAATGACGGTCAGCTTGCCGCTCACCTCGGCCATCACGTGCTCCAGGGTCGTCTTCCGCTCGGCCACGCTCTGGTAGATGCACTCGCCGGAGGAGCCGCCCACATACAGGCCCTTGACGCCCTTGTCCAGCAGATACCTGGCCAGTGCCCGGACCGTCTGGCCGTCCACCTGGCCGTTCTTGTCATAGCAGGCGTAAAAAGCGGGGATGATGCCCTGATATTTGGAAAAATCTTTCATTTAACTCACCTCAATCGTCATAGATCCGTACTTTGAAGACTACCTTGGTCACAGTTTCCGGGGCGCTCAGCTGCATTTTGATGCGGTGGGCGTCGTCCGGGAAGACCACCAGAAACTCCCCGGGGGACAGGGTCAGCTTGTGCCAGGCCGGGCCCCGGAAGGCGTAGAAATCGTTGGCCTCCACCCGGTCAAACTCCTCCAGCTCCTCGGGCGGGGCGATCTCCACCCCCTCAGAGCCGCTGGTCATGATGTGGATGTCCAGATATTTTTTGTGGGCCTCGAAGAAGCTCTCCGCCTCGGGGACGGTCTCATAGGTGAAGCGGGTGGCGTAGACGCTGCTTCCGCTCAGTTCGGTCCGCTCATACCCCACACCGGACAAAAACTCCGGCGTGATGTGCTCCAGAGCCAGGTCCAGGTTGGGGTGGATGCCCCGGTACGCCAGCGCGCCGCTGTTTCTTGCATAAATCATAGCTTACCCCTTTACCGCGCCCATGGCGATTCCCTGGGTGAAATATTTCTGGAAAACCAGGAAGACAATGATGATGGGCACGGAGGCCATAGCCGCGCCCGCCATCAGCAGGCCGGGGTCGGTGGAGGTCTCCGCCTGGAGGGTAGCGATACCCATGGAGATGGTGTAGACGTTGTTGGCGTCCAGCATGACCAGCTGCATGAAGTAGTCGTTCCAGCAGTTGATAAAGGTAAAGATGGACAGCGCCCCGATGCCCGGCTTAATCATGGGCATGACCACGGAGGTGAAGGTGTGCCACTCGCTGGAGCCGTCGATGCGGGCGGCCTCCAGAATTTCTCCCGGGATGCCCTCAGAGAACTGCTTCATCAAAAACACGCCGAAGGGCCAGCCCACCGTGGGGAAGATGACCGCCCACAGGCTGCCGTACAGCCGCAGCGTGGACATCTCCCGGAGCAGGGGAATCAGGATGACCTGCTTGGGCAGGGCCATGGCGCACACAATGAGGGAGAACAGGATGGCCCGGCCGGTGAACCGCTTCTTGGCCAAGGCGTAGCCCGCCATGGCGGCGGTGATGCAGGTGATAATCATTGCCGCCACCGCCATAAACACCGCGTTAATCAGCCACCGGAAGGCGGCGGGGGCGTTGGGGCCGGCGAAGAGGACCACCCGGTTTTTCTCCGCGTTGGTGAAGCTGCCGAAGGGCAGGAAGATTTCCCACAGGGGGGCGCTGCGCTTCTCAAACAAAGCCTTGAAGTTGTCGAACACCCACTGGCTGGGCCACCAGACCGGCTGGACGGAGTTGATATCCGCGCTGGGCTTGAAGGCGCCGGTGATAATCCAGTACAGCGGGAAGGTGAACAGGAAGGCCAAAATGACCAGGATGATAACAGAGACGATGCGATAGGCCCGGCTGCGGCCGCTTTGCATTTTCATACCAACACCCCCTTACTTCTCTTTGGCCAGCTTGAACTGGACGGCGGACAGCAGACCAATGAAGATGGCCAGCACCACGCCCATGGCGTTGGCGTAGCCGAAGTGTCCCGCCTGCGTGGTGAGCTTGAAGGCGGTCCAGTAAATGCGGTACATCACCGTGTCCGTGCCCGAGCCGCCCTTGGTCAGCAGCTGAATCAGGGCGAAGCACTGGAAGGAGTTAATGGTGGTGATGACCAGGATGTACAGGGTGGTGGGCATCATCTGGGCCCACTTCACCTTCCAGAAGACCTGGAAGTCGGTGGCTCCGTCCACCTGGGCGGCCTCAATGAGGGTCTGGTCCACATTGCCCAGGGCGGAGACGTAGAGGACGATGGGCTGGCCCACCGAGGTGGTGAACAGGATCAGGATAATACAGCCCAGGGCGAAGCGCTCGTCGCCCAGCCAGTTGATCCGGCCTTCAATCAGGCCCAGGCCCTTGCTGCCCAGGATGTAGTTGAACACGCCGTAGTAGTTGTTGTACATCCAGGCCCACACCACGGTGACCGCCACCGAGCCGGTGACCACGGGCAGATAGAAGATGCACCGGAAGGTGGACAGAATGGGGCCCTTCATCCGGTAGATGGCGGAGGACACCCACAGGGAGAAGGCGCAGACCGTGGGCACGCTGACAATGACGATAACAAAGGTGTTCTTCAGGGCGGCCAGGAACTCCTCGTCCTGCCACAGCTGGAAGAAGTTGCCCAGCCCGATGAAGCTGCCCGGGCTGTGCATATTGGCGTCGGTGAGGCTGAGGAAGATACAGACGATCATGGGGATGACCACAAAGCCGATAAAAAAGATCAGGCTGGGCAGCATAAACAGATAGCCGGCGATGGTTTCCCGCCGCTGAAGCGCCCGGCTCATAGAGGAATTTGACTGTTTTGCCAAGCTCAACACTCCTTTACAACCGAAAGACGCCCCTCCCCCACTCTCGCGGGAGAGGGGCACAGAAACCCGTATCTCGCTGGGATGCTATGGAATTCCTTAGCCCGCGGCGGCGTTGGCGTTGGCCACGTGCTCAGCCACGGAGGCGGTGATGTCCTCACCCTTGCCCACCTTCTGGAGCATATTCCACCACTCGGTGCGGGCGCCGGCCCAGCCGCTGGTGATCTGGTAGTAGTCGCCCAGGTTGGGGAGGATGACGTTGTTGTAGTCGGTCATAATGGCGTTGTCGGCGAAGATGTTGGTCAGATCAGTGCCCTCGGCGGCGGTGCGGGCGGAGAAGAAGTTGGAGATCTTGGCCGCCTCGGCGGTGTGCTCGGAGTCGCACATGTACTTGATGAACTGCTTGGCCGCGTCGATCTTCACCTGATCGCCGTTGTTAAAGATGCCCAGGCCCCAGATGCCGCCCTGGAGCACGGGGGTGCCGTCGGGGGAGGGGAAGTTCATGCAGACGATCTCCTGGCCGCCGATGGTCTTGCCCGGGTCGCCGCCGGCAGCGGCGGGGTCCAGCTGCTGGGCGATGTTCCAGCAGAAGGCCATGTCCAGAATCTCCTGGTACATCAGCTTCAGCTCGTCGCCGCCCTCCAGAGAGGCGTCAAAGGCGATGCCGGGCATATTCTTCAGCAGCTCCAGGGCCTTGATGTTGTTGGGGTCGTCCCAGGTGTACTGGGTGTGCTCGGCGTTGGTGAAGGTCCCGCCGTACAGGTTGTTAATCAGTGCGCGGGTCCCCTGGTCGCCGCCCTGGCCCTTGCAGTAGACAGCGGCCACGGTGTCCTTCTTGACGGCGTACAGGGCCTCCACCGCCTTGATGAAGTTTTCAGTGGTCCAGGTGTGGGTGGTCAGGTCCAGGTACTGGTCCGCGCCGGCCGCTTTGAAAGCGTTCAGGTTGACCGCCATGCAGTGGGCGGTGATGAACATGGGGTACTGGTAGATCTTGCCGTCAGGGCTGGTGCAGGCGGCCAGGGCGGCGGCGTTGATCTCGCTGCGGTCGGTGTCATCGATCATGTCGGACAGGTCCACCATGTAGCCGTTTGCGCCCCAGTTGGCCACCAGGCGCTCGGGGCCCTCCATAATCAGGTCAGGGGCGTTCTTGGCGGAGATGGCGGTGTTCACCTTGTCGTCGCCGTCAGCGTAGGCCAGCCACTCCAGGTTGACCTTGATGCCGGTGTCGGTGGTGAACTGGTCGATGAGGGGCTTGACGTTGCTCTCGGTCTGCCAGCCGCCCACGGGGTAGATCCAGACGGTGATCTCGGTGGCGCTGCCGGAGGAGACGGGCTCGCTCTGGCTTCCGCCGGAGCTCTGGCTGGGGGTTCCGGACGAGGCAGCCGGCTTGTCTCCGCCGCCGCAGGCAACGAGGGACAGGGCCATGGCTGTGGCCAGTGCAGCAGAGAGCAGTTTTTTCAGTTTCATTGCAGGTCCTCCTTTGATTTCACAAAAAATAGAGTTGCAAGGCTGGGGTCAATGTGTAAATTATACAAGAACGGAGCCGGTCTGTCAATCGAAATCGAAAAAATTTTTAAGAAATCGCCATTTTTAGGGAATTACACAAAAATAATTTCGATTTTTATGCACTTCGACCAGGGAAACCGGGGGAGAACCGGTCGATTTGCCTGGACGCACAAGAAGAGCCCCCTGTCCGGCGGGGTCAGAGGACAAAAAACGTCTGGAGCGGAGGACCGCTCCAGACGTGCTGGTTACGCGTCGGATTCCTCGTCCGGCTCCTTCCGGGCCAGCTCCGGGGAATATTTTTGAAAGACGCGCTCGGTAAACAGGGAGGCCAGCAGGGTGGAGATGGAGGGCAGGAACACCACCGGCCACCACCGGTTCACGCAGACCACGGCGCTCTGGGCGGTCAGCAGCACCAGGACCACCGTGCTGGGCAGGTGGGCGGCGGTCAGCTGGAAGGCGGTGCGGAACAGGTCCCGCACGCCGTACTCGAACCGGCCCAGCAGGGGGAAGAGCCAGCACAGCACCCCGCCCGGGAGGACCAGGGCGAAGTAGTAGGCCACATACAGGACGTAGGCCATGCCGCCCAGCCGGGTCCCGTACCAGAGGACAATCCGGTAGCCGCCCAGAAGCAGCAGAAACAGGGGGACCACGATGAGGGAGGCCCCGGTTCCCACCTTGAAATTGTCCCGGAAGGAGCGCAGATACGCCCTGAAGGCGCCGCTCTCCCGCTCCCGGACATACTTGACCACTGTGTAGTACAGGGCGGCGGAGGCGGGGCCGATGGTCACCACCGGCAGGGACAGAAAGATCCACAGGATGGACAGTCCCACAAGGTCCACCAAGGTGCTCAGCCAGGCCCATATTCCCTTTTCCGGGTTAAAAAACTCTTCCACCGGGCCCTCCTTCTCCAGTTGTATCAAAATGTGTGCGGGTCATACGCATTTCTGGGTCAGCGCCTTGCCCACCGACTGTCGGCTGCGCTCCGCCTGGTCCGGGTCCCGGCGGATGAACTCGCTGAGCAGCACCTCCACCACATAGAGCTGGGCGACAAGGGCGGCGGAGGAGCCGAACTGGAAGGGCTGCTCGTTGGGACCGCACAGCAAAACCGTGTCGGCGTAGGCGCTGGCCGGGGAGTTGAGGTAGCGGGTGACCAGGATCAGGCTGGCCCCCCGGCCGCGGATGAGCTCCGCCGCCTCCAGCACCTCGTGGGTGGCTCCGGAGTGGGAAAAGTAGAGGACCACGTCCTCCCGGCGCAGGGTGGACAGCACCACCGTCTGCATATGGGAGTCCTGGATGGTCTTGAATTTGGGGGACGTGGTGGAGAACTGGGCCCAGGCCGCCAGCGCCACCACCGAGTGGTTGCCCTGACCCAGGCAGACCACCTGACCCGCCGCCCGCAGCAGGTCCACCGCCCGGGTCACGGAGGACGCGGACAGCATCTGGTAGGCGTTGTTCAGTTCCTCCTGCATGGTGTGGAGCACCTTGCCCATGACCACGCCCGCCGTATCCCCCGGGAGGACCGCCCCTGTCAGCTGGCTCATGTTGGAGCCCTCGGGCAGGGCCGCCCGGGCCAGCTCCAGCTTGAAGTCGTTGAAGCCGGCCAGCTTCAGCTTGCGGCAGAAGAGGGACACGGTGGAGACCGCCACCTCGCACTCCGCGCTCAGGTCGGTGATGCTGATGTACTGGGTCTCCTTCGGGTGCTCCAGCACATAGTCGGCGATCTTCCGCTCGGAACGGGTAAAGTTTTCGTACTCCTGAAGCATCAGCGCCACGATGTTTTTTTCCAAGCTGTACCTCTCTTATGAACGGGCCAGGATCTCCGAGATCATGCCGTCCACCAGGATCATGCTCCGGGGCATGTGGAACGGGCCCTTGAAGGTGCTGCCCTTGGTGCTGGGCTGGGTGGGCAGGCCGTCCCGGCGGAGATAGCCGTACCACTCGCCGTACTCGGGGTCGGCAAAGTGGGCCTTGCAGTAGTCCAGCGTCTTGTAGAACCAGTCCAGGTACTTCTCCTCCCCGGTGTCCCGGTAGAGCATCATGGAGGCGATGAGGATCTCGTTGTGGGGCCACCACAGCTTCATGTCGTGCTCATAGGCCTCCGGG
>JAAWSG010000107.1 GCA_022801435.1 Lawsonibacter sp. | reverse complement strand
CATGCCCGAGGACGACAAGACCCACCCCATCCCCGACCTGACCGGCTACATCACCGAGGGCCAGATCATCCTGTCCCGGGAGCTGTACCGCAAGGGCATCATCCCGCCCATCGACGTGTCCCCCTCCCTGTCCCGTCTGAAAGACAAGGGCGTGGGTCCCGGCAAGACCCGGGAGGACCACGCCAACACCATGAACCAGCTGTTTGCCGCCTACTCCACCGGCAAGGAGAACAAGGAGCTGATGTCCATCCTGGGCGAGGCGGCCCTGTCCCCCACCGACCTGCTGTACGCCAAGTTCGCCGATGAGTTCGAGAAGCGCTACGTGGCTCAGGGCCCGGAGGAGAACCGCTCGGTGGTGGAGACCCTGGATCTGGGCTGGGACCTGCTGTCCATCCTGCCCCGGGGCGAGCTGAAGCGGATCAAGCCCGAGTTTATTGACAAGTATATGCCCAAGAAGGAACAAGGGGGGGTATAAATGCCTTCCGCAACAATCAATCCCACCCGACAGGAACTGAACCGGCTGAAAACCCGTCTGCGCACCTCCATGCGGGGTCACAAGCTGCTGAAGGACAAGCGGGACGAGCTGATGAAGCAGTTCATGGACGTGGTGCGGGAGAACCGCGCCCTGCGGAAACGGGTGGAGGAGGGGCTGATGCGGGCCCACGGCTCCTTTACGGTGGCCGCCGCCCTTATGTCCCCCGAGATGCTGGAGCAGGCCCTGCTCTACCCCAAGCAGAGCGTGGAGCTGGACATGAGCTTCCAGAATATCATGTCGGTGGATGTGCCCCAGTATCACTTCCGGACCAGCAGTCAGGACCCGGGGGAGGTCTACCCCTACGGCTTCGCCCAGACCAGCGGCGAGCTGGATGACGCGGTGGACGCCCTGTCCCAGGTGCTCAGCGATATGCTGCGGCTGGCGGAGGTGGAAAAGACCTCCCAGCTGCTGGCGGAGGAGATCGAGAAAACCCGCCGCCGGGTCAACGCCCTGGAGTACGTGAAGATCCCCGAGATGCAGGCCAATATCAAGTATATCACCATGAAGCTGGATGAAAATGAGCGCTCCAACACCATCCGGCTGATGAAGGTGAAGGATATGATCCTGAAGGAGGCCATTGAGGAGCGGCAGGCGGAAACTGCCAGAGCGGTCAAGACCTTCGAGAGCTCAAGCGAGGTATAAGGCAGCTGTGTACCCCTTCCGCAATGGACCGAACCAATAAAAGATGGTACTGTTTGGGAGGAATCCCAGACAGTACCATCTTCTTTACCGCCCGGGCGGCAGCCGGGCGGTCAAATATTTTTTGCCGGTGCGGCAGCGGCCAGGGGCTACGGCTCGCCGTAGAGCAGCTCAAAGCTCTCGTAGTGGTCTTCAGTGTAGTAGATCAGCCCGTCGTTGGAGAAGACAATGCGCTTGGCCCCCCGGGAGCTCTCCCCCACGGTGTCGATGTCGCATTCGGTGTAGGCGCGGCCCTCCTCCCGGGGGAGCAGTCCCTCCCGGTTGCTGAAGCGGTCCCCTCCGATGGCGGTTCCCTCGCCGGTACAGCGCTCCACGTTCCCGCCGTGCCAGCCGGCCCGCTCCGCCTCCGCCTTGGTGACATAGTTGCCGGGGAGGCGGTCATAGAGGCGGATGTACAGGGCGACCTCCTCCTTGGAGGAGTACCAGCCGTTTTCCTCTATAGCGGCGTCCGCCTCCTGGCTGAGGGAACCCAGGTCGGCGGCGCACAGGGGAGGCGGAGCGTACTGGCTGCCGCTGCCCGAATCCTGGGCGCTGGACACGCTGGAGGTATGGTAAAAAATTTCCGCGCTGGCGCTGGCGGTCCCCTGGATCTCGGTACAGCTGCCCAGAGAGAGCAGCAGCGCCAAAAACAGCGGGAGCGCGGTGAGGCGTCTTTTCATCACGATCACACCTGTCACATCAAATTTTGTGCTCTGCTGTCACTATACTACACCTGGCGAGAAAAGGCAACCCTGAAATGCAGAGGGAAATTTTTCGAATTTTCCAGGGAAATCTGGAAAAAACTATTGCATCCCGGCGGGGACTGTGGTATACTACCAAGGCATTATGCGTGGGAGTGCGGATCTCCCGCCTGGTGTCCGGTCATCCGGATTGGCGGGGGACATGATGCGCCCAGAAGAAACAACTGAAATACAGGAGGAAAACAACTATGGCAATCGTATCAATGAAGCAGCTTCTGGAGGCGGGCGTCCACTTCGGACACCAGACCCGCCGGTGGAACCCCAAGATGGCCGCCTACATCTACACCGAGCGCAACAGCATCTATATCATCGACCTGCAGAAGACGGTGAAGAAGCTGGAGGAGGCCTATAACTTCGTCCGCTCCCTGGGGGAGAAGGGGGAGACCCTGCTCTTCGTGGGGACCAAGAAGCAGGCCCAGGACGCCATCCGTGAGGAGGCCAGCCGGGTGGGCATGTACTGGGTGAACGCCCGGTGGCTGGGCGGAATGCTGACCAACTTCAAGACCATGCGCGGCCGCGTGGAGCGCCTGGCTCAGCTGAAGAAGATGCAGGAGGACGGCACCTTCGACATGCTGCCCAAGAAGGAAGTCATCAAGCACATGGGCGAGATCGCTAAGCTGGAGAAGTACCTGGGCGGCGTGACCGAGATGAAGAAGCTGCCCGGCGCCCTCTTCGTGGTGGACCCCCGGAAGGAGCGCAACGCCATCAATGAGGCCCGCAAGCTCCACATCCCCATCGTGGCCATCGTGGATACCAACTGCGACCCTGACGAAATCGACTATGTCATTCCCGGCAACGATGACGCCATCCGCGCCATCAAGCTGATCTCCTCCATCATGGCCAACGCCATCCAGGAGGGACGGCAGGGTCAGGATGAAGCCCCCGCCGCCGCTGAGACTGCCGCCGCTGAGGAGGCGTAATTCCCCCTGATTGGAAGGGTTTCCGCGCCCGCCCCTGCGGGCGGGCGCTCTCTTATTTGTGCCCCCTCCCCCCTCGCTTTTGGGGAACAGGGAGGCAAATCATTCATTTGGAGGTAATGTATTATGGCGATTTCCGCATCTGATGTGAAGAAGCTCCGCGAGATGACCGGCGTGGGCATGATGGACTGCAAGAAGGCACTGAGCGAGGCCGAGGGCGATTTCGACAAGGCCATCGAGTGGCTGCGGGAGAAGGGCCTGGCCAAGCAGGGACAGAAGGCCAGCAAGGTCGCCGCGGAGGGCGTGTCCTACGCTATCGTGGCGGACAGCGGGGTGGGAGTCATCATTGAGGTCAACTCCCAGACCGACTTCGTGGCGAAGAACGAGATCTTCCAGGGCTTTGTGAAGGACGTGGCCTCTGTGGTCGCCAGCGAGAACCCCGCCGATGTGGAGGCTCTGAAGGGCTGCAAATACCCCGGGACCGACCGCACCATCGCCGATGTCACCGCCGACAAGGTGCTGTCCATCGGGGAGAATATCCAGATCCGCCGCTTCGTCCGCTACGCCGAGGGGGTCAATGTGCCCTATATCCACATGGGCGGCAAGGTCGGCGTGCTGGTGAACCTGGCCGTGGAGGGCATCGCTCCGGAGAAGGTGGTGGAGCTGGGCAAGGATGTGGCCATGCAGATCTGCGCCATGAACCCCTCCTTCCTGGACAAGTCCGACGTGAATCAGGAGACCCTGGACAAGGAGAAGGAGATCCAGCTGGCGATGCTGGCCAACGACCCCAAGATGGCCGCCAAGCCCGACAAGGTCAAGGAGGGCATCGTGATGGGCAAGCTGGGCAAGTATTACGAGGAGAACTGCCTGCTCCAGCAAGCCTTCGTCAAGGAGAATAAGATTTCTGTGGAGAAGCACGTGGCCGCTGTCGCCAAGGAGCTGGGCGGTAAGGTCACCGTCAAGGCGTTTACCCGCTTTGCCACCGGCGAGGGGATTGAGAAGAAGGAGGACGACTTCGCCGCTGAGGTCGCCTCCATGGTGAAGTAAGCCAAATTGTCGTTGTCCCCCTCATCCCGACACAGTATTCCAACCAAAATGACCCACAAAAGGGCCTGAGTGATTCACCGTCACTCAGGTCCTTTTCTTTATTTTTATCGGCTTTCCTATCTAAATCAGTTGAGATCCA
>JAAWSG010000001.1 GCA_022801435.1 Lawsonibacter sp. | reverse complement strand
CAGGTCCTGCACCGTCAGGTCGATGCGCAGGTCGGGCTTGTCCGTGCCGTACTTTTCCATGGCCTCCAGGTAGGGGATGCGTACAAATGGTACTTTTGAGGCGGTATGATACGTTCCGTATTGGGCAAAGATGGGGGGCAGGACCTCCTCTATCACGGCGAACACGTCCTCCTGGCTGGCGAAGGCCATCTCCATGTCCAGCTGGTAGAACTCCCCGGGGGAGCGGTCCCCGCGGGCGTCCTCGTCCCGGAAGCAGGGAGCGATCTGGAAGTACTTGTCAAACCCGGAGGCCATGAGCAGCTGCTTGAACTGCTGGGGGGCCTGGGGCAGGGCGTAGAATTTTCCCGGGTGCTTTCGGCTGGGGACCAGGTAGTCCCGGGCCCCCTCGGGGGAGGAGGCGGTCAAAATGGGGGTGGTAATCTCCAAAAATCCCTGCTCGGTCATGGCGGCCCGGAGCGCGGACACCACCTGGGAGCGCAGGACGATGTTGTCCTTCACCTCGGGGTTGCGCAGGTCCAGATAGCGGTACTTCAGCCGGGCGCTCTCGTCCGCCTCCCGGGAGCGGGTGATGGGGAAGGGGAGCTCGTTGTGCCGGCAGCGGCCCAGGACCTCAACCCGCTCCGGGACCACCTCAATGTCTCCGGTGGGGAGTTTTGGGTTCTTGCTGTCCCGCTCCCGGACCGCCCCGGTGACCGCCAGCGTGGACTCCTTGTTCAGCCCCTTGAAGACCTTGACCATCTCCTCGGTCTCGGCCACCACCTGGGTCACCCCGTAAAAATCCCGGAGCACGATGAACGCCAGATTGCCGCTGACCTCCCGGATGTTTTCAAAAAAGCCCGCGATGGTGACCGTCCTTCCCACATCCTCCATCCGCAGCTCCCCGCAGGTGTGAGTGCGGTAGAAGGTGCTCGTTTCACCCATTGAAATCAACTCCTATTTGTATTGTTTTTTGTGTATATTTCTAATAGTGTTCAGTTTTGCCCCTCGGAGGGGGGTGTCTGCTCCCCCTGGTCCCGAATTGGCTTTGTGCCGTCCCTCACATCGGTGTGGCAGAAGAGCTCTCCCTGGACCTCCTTGGCGGTGAGGAGCTGCTGCTCTCCGGTGCGCATATCCTTGAGGGCAACCTTCTCCTGTTTGATCTCGTCCTCTCCCAGGATCGCCACATAGGGGAAGCCCAGCTTGTTGGCATAAGCCATTTTTTGCTTAAACTTTTTGGGCTCAGCGTAGATCTGGACCTGCAAATTCCAGGAGCGCAGATATGTCGCCAAGGCGATGGCGTGGCTCAGGTCCTCAGTCATGGGCAGAATGAGCAGGTCGGCGGGGGCGGTATTCAAACTCTCATTCAGGTAGCCCTGCTCCTGGAGAACATAGAACAGACGGGTCAGACCGATGGAGATTCCAACGCCGGGGAGTTGTTTGTCAGTATAATATTCCGCTAAGTTATCGTATCTCCCCCCGGAACAGATGGAGCCGATCTCCGGGTGGTCCAGCATGGCGGTCTCATAGACGGTCCCGGTGTAGTAGTCCAGCCCCCGGGCGATGGCCAGGTCCACAGCAAAGTGGGCCTCGGGCACCCCGAAGGCGCTGAGGTATTTTATGACCGTGCTCAGCTCGTCCAGCCCCTGGTCGAAGGTCTCATTCCGCCCCCGGTACTCCTCCAGGGCAGAGAGCACCGCCTCGTTGCTCCCGGAGATGGAGATAAAGCGCAGGATTTCCTCCGCGTTATGGGGGGAAATCTCCAACTCTCCGGTGAGCAGTTCCTCTATCTTTTCCAGGCCGATCTTGTCCAGCTTGTCCACCGTGCGCATAATGTCCCCGGCCTGTCCGCTCAGTCCCAGCATGGCGTAAAAGCCGTTGAGGATCTTTCGGTTGTTTACCAGAATCCGGAAGCGCTTCAGCCCCAGCTCGGTGAAGGCCCGGTAGATGATGGAGGGGATCTCCGCCTCGCTGAAAATGTCCAGCTTTCCGTCTCCAATCACGTCGATGTCCGCCTGGTAGAACTCCCGGAAACGCCCTCGCTGGGCCCGCTCCCCCCGGTAGACCTTGCCGATCTGATACCGGCGGAAGGGGAAGGTGAGCTTCCCATAGTTGAGGGCCACATACTTGGCCAGGGGAACGGTGAGGTCAAAGCGGAGGGACAGGTCGGAGTCCCCCTTGGTGAAACGATAAATCTGCTTCTCGGTCTCCCCTCCGCCCTTGGCCAGCAGCACCTCGCTGGATTCAATGAGGGGGGTGTCCAGGGGAGTGAAGCCATAGCGCTCATAGGTGCTGCGCAGAATGCCCAGGATGCGCTCAAAGAGGACCTGCTCCTTGGGCAGCAGTTCCATAAACCCCGAAAGGGTGCGGGGCTGTACCTTTGCCATAATCTCAATTCCTTTCAAAATGAACGAAAAAGGTTCTTTTCGCTTCCTTTTATTTCCAGAAATGGAACGAAATCCCTGTACAGCAAGCGCTCCCATCCTCAACTCGGGGACGGGAGCGCATACTTCACACTGTCCGCTACAGGGCGAAGGGCACCCGGTTGGGATTCATGCCCTCCCGCCAGTCCAGGTCCCCCCGAGCCAGGCCGTGGATCAGCAGCTCGGCGGTGGCGACGTTGGTGGCTACGGGGACGGAGTGCTGGTCGCACAGGCGGGTGATATACAGCACGTCCTTGTCCATGACATTGTCCTGGGGGGAGTTGAAAAAGAGGACCATGTCGATCTCGTTGTAGATAATGCGCTGCCCAATCTGCTCGATGCCCCCGTGCTCGTGGGAGAGGAAGAGCTGCACCGGCAGGCCGGTCGCCTCCGCCACCATACGCCCGGTGGCGTTGGTCGCGCAGACAGAGTGCTTGGAGAGTACGCCGCAGTAGGCGGTACAGAACTGGACCATCAGGTCCTGCTTTTTGGTATGGCTCATAATGGCGACATTCATGGTGACGGTACCTCCTTAGTGTGTTATGGCGGTCTATCGGATGCGCATGATGGGGACCTGCCGCCCCTCCAGCCGCTGGGCAATGTTCCAGCAGGCCATTGAGGCGCCCCGCCTCCCTCGGACGGTCAGGGGCTGGCCCAGGTTTGCGCAGAGAATCACATGGGGGTCCTCCGGCACGACCCCGATCAGAGGCAGGCCGGCGGTGTTCATCGCGTCGTCAATGGTGGTCCGCAGCCGGCGCAGCAGTTTTGTTTGGATGCGGTTCATAATCAGGTGGACCTCCCGGATGCCCTCCAGCTCACAGACCGTCCGCTGGGCGTCCCGCAGGGAGGAGGCGTCGTTGGTGGCGATGACGATCACCCGGTCCGCCCCGCACACGGCCAGCCGGAAGCCGCTGCCCAGTCCGGCAGGGGAGTCGATGAGGATGTAGTCGTACACTGTGCGGGCGGTGTCCAGCAGGCTGCGCACCTTGTCCGCTGTCAGGCTGGCGGGCAGGGTCAGGGGAGCGGTGAGGAGGGACAGCCCCTTCAGCTCAGGGTGCTCCACCGCCGCCCGGGAGAGGGGACAGCGGCCCAGCGCTACATCCGAGAAATCCATCAGCGCCCGGTCGTTCAGTCCCAGGGTGATATCCAGATTCCGCAGTCCGATGTCCATATCGATACACAGCACCCGTTTGCCCATTTGAGCCAGCCAGGCCGCTACCCCGCCGGTGATAGAGGTTTTCCCGGTCCCTCCCTTGCCGGAGGTAATCGACACCACGTTTCCCATGGAAAATTCTCCTATCCTATATCAAGTGTACCACAAATCTGCCATCCGTCAACCATTTTGAAGGAAGTTTTGAAAAAATTTACAGTTTTGCACAAAAAAAGGGGCGCTTCCTGCATTTTATGGCCTATAGCGGCTCCTTCTGCATTTTCGCCCACCGCCTGGGGTAGCCCTTTAAGGTGGGGGCCAGCTTTTCGATGGCGATCAGCCGGTGGGTGACCTCCGTGCCTGGGATGGTGTAGTCGTGAATTCCCGCCACCCGCCCCCCCAGCAGCTTGATGGCGTGGGCGGCGTTTCCCAGCTCGGGGCCGCTGTCCGTGCTCTTCATGGCCAGGAAGGCTCCCCCCACCTTGACATAGGGCAGGCACAGCTCGCACAGCAGCCGCAGGTCGGCTACCGCCCGGGCGGTGACAAAGTCGAAGCTGTCCCGAAACCCCTTCACCAGGGCCTGCTCCTCCGCCCGGGCATGGAGGGTGCGGATCTTCTGGAGATTGAGCGCTCCGCAGGTCTCCAGAAGCCAGTCCAGCCGCTTGTTCAGAGAGTCCAGCAGGGTCACGTCCAGAGAGGGGACCAGTATTTTCAGCACCATTCCAGGAAATCCCGCCCCCGTGCCCACGTCCAGGAGGGTTTTTTCCGCAAAATCCCTGTACTGGAGGAGGGCGGCGCTGTCCAGCATGTGCAGCCGGGCCACCCCCTCGTGGTCCCGGATGGCGGTGAGGTTCATCACCTGGTTCTTCTCCAGGAGCAGCTGGCAGAAGCAGTCCAGGTTTTGCAGGGCAGAGGGGTCGATTTTGTCCAGCAGGCCGTACTCCTCAAAACCCTGGCGGAGAATTTTTTGGATATTCTTCTTCTCCACGGCCTACCCTCCCAGGACGGTGAATCCAAATATTGCGACAGTATCAGAGAAGTTGGACAGCAGCCCCGTGATTCCAATGGGGAGGGTGGCGATGGCCAGCAGCCAGCACACCGCGGCCAGGGCGATGGCGGGCCACTTTGGGGGGCTTCCTGTGCTCCGCCAGCTGACCAGGACCAGGACCCCCATCCCAACCAGCCCCGGAACAGCGAGCAGAGGACCCAGATTGCCCAGCATGGTCCCGGTGAAGTAGAACCAGGTGGTCAGGGCCAGGAAGATGAGCACATAGACCAGGGCAATCCAGGCCAGGGCGCGCTTGACAGGGGAGGAGGGGGTGTATTTCTCCTCCCGGGGGCGCTTCTCCTCATTCATCGGACTGCCGCTCCTTCAGCGGACTCCAGACCTGGCGGCTCCGCCAAATTTTTTTCATATCCACCTCTTACTTCTTGGGGCTCATGCGCTCCAGTCCGCCCATGTAGGGCTGGAGCACCTTGGGGATGAGAACGCTGCCGTCCGCCTGGAGGTTGTTCTCCAAAAAAGCGATGAGCATCCGGGGCGGGGCCACCACGGTGTTGTTCAGGGTGTGGGGAAGGTAGTTGCCCTTCTCGCCCTTCACCCGCATTTTCAGCCGCCGGGCCTGGGCGTCCCCCAGGTTGGAGCAGGAGCAGACCTCAAAATACTTTTTCTGCCGGGGGGACCAGGCCTCAATGTCGCAGGACTTCACCTTCAGGTCGGCCAGGTCGCCGGAGCAGCACTCCAGCTGTCGCACCGGGATGTCCAGAGACCGGAAGAGCTCCACCGAGTACTGCCACATCTTCTCGTACCACTCCATGGAGTCCTCGGGCTTGCAGACCACGATCATCTCCTGCTTCTCAAACTGGTGGATGCGGTAGACCCCCCGCTCCTCGATGCCGTGGGAGCCCTTCTCCTTCCGGAAGCAGGGGGAGTAGGAGGTGAGGGTCTGGGGGAGAGAGGCTTCGGGGATAGTCTCGCCGATGAACTTGCCAATCATGGAGTGCTCGCTGGTCCCGATGAGGTACAGGTCCTCCCCCTCAATCTTATACATCATGGCCTCCATGTCGGTCTGGGACATGACCCCCTCCACCACGTTGCCGTGAATCATGAAGGGGGGAATGCAGAAGGTGAAGCCCTTTCCAATCATAAAGTCCCGGGCATAAGCCAGCACCGCCTCATGGAGCCGGGCCACGTCCCCCAGCAGGTAGTAAAATCCGCTCCCCGACACCCGGCCGGCGGCGTCCATATCCACCCCGGAGAAGGACTCCATGATCTCGGTGTGGTAGGGGATCTCAAAGTCGGGGATTACCGGCTCTCCGAAGCGCTCCACCTCCACATTGGCGGAGTCGTCAGGGCCAATGGGCACGGAGGGGTCGATGATGTTTGGGATGACCAGCATGATTTTCCGAATTTTCTCCGCCAGTTCCCCCTCCTTGGCCTCCAGCTCGGCCAGACGGTCAGCGTTGGCCTTCACCTGGGCTTTGGCCTCCTCCGCCTCCGCCAGCTTGGAGGGGTCCTTTTTGGCCTGGCCCATGAGCATCCCCACCTTCTTGCTCAGGGTGTTGCGGACGGAGCGCAGGTCGTTGGCCTCAGACATGGCGGCCCGGTTCTCCGCGTCCAGGGCCAGCACCTCGTCCACCAGAGGGAGCTTCTCCTCCTGGAATTTTTTGCGGATGTTTTCCTTTACCGCCTCGGGATTCTCCCGGATAAAACGAATATCAAGCATAGATTCCTCTCTCCTTCAAAATTCATTCAAAGCAACATCGAAGTATTGTTGTTTCACGTGAAACAGGGGGCTATTTGACGATCCGCCCCCGTATCTCCATATACCGGTCATAGGGGGAGAAGCGGTCGGTCCCGGTGACATTCTCCCTGGGCAGCGCCTCCTGGAGCCCCGCCTCCTCCATGGATGTGATGAGGGTACGGCACTGCGCGGTGCGGCCCCGGACATAGGCGTCGTTGAGCTGCCAGAACCAGTGCATCGCCTGGAGGGCGAGATCCTCCTGGTCCAGCTGCTCCTGGAGGTCCTGCCGGCTGGTTTCCTGCTGGCGGATGCGCTCCTGCTGGGCGGACAGCTGGCTCTGGACCTCGTTCAGCTCCCGTTTCAGCGACTCATTCTCCTCCATCAGCCCCTTCAGCGTCTGGACCGCGGAGGCGGACTGCTTCAAATCGTCAATCTGCTGCTGGCTCTGCCGCCGCTCCATCAGAAAGGTGATGAGCAGCAGGGCGAAGGCGGCCATAAACATGACAGCGATATACTGAAAGACCGAGTTGCGCCGCCGCCTCTGCTGACTGGCCCTACGGGCTCTCTGGCGCTCCTCCGGGTCGGCCCGCGCCCCCTGGTCCATGCCGCGCTCCTCAGGCATCGGGTTCACCCCCCGCCCCCTGCAGCCCCTGGAGCAGGGCGAGCAGCCCTTCTAAGTCCTGGCTGTCGTAGTACTCCAGCTCAATCCTGCCCTTCTTGCCCCGGTGGGCGATCTTCACCTTCCGTCCCAGACGCCCGGACAGGTCCTTTTCCAGCTCCCCCAGGTAGAGGGACAGGCTCTCCTCCGCCGGCTTGGGCTTGTCCGGCTTGCCCTTCTGCATCACCTTCACCAGGGCCTCGGTCTGACGCACGGACAGCTGGTCCTTAATCACCTTTTTCGCCGCCTCCCGCTGGAGGGCGGAGGAGGGGAGGGCCAGTATCGCCCGGGCGTGTCCGGCGGAGAGGCTTCCGTCCTCCAGCAGCTCCATCAGCTCGTCAGGCAGGGCCAGCAGGCGCAGGGTGTTGGCCACCGCGGGCCGGGACTTGCCCATCTGCCGGGCCACCTGGTCCTGGGTCAGGCCGTACTCCTCCATCAGGGTCCGGTAGCCCCGGGCCTCCTCGGCAGGGTTCAGGTCCTCCCGCTGGAGGTTTTCGATCAGTCCCAGCTCCATCACCTTGCGGTCGTCCGCCTCGATGATAACGGCGGGGATCTCGCTCAGCCCCGCCGACTTGGCCGCCCGCCACCGCCGCTCCCCGGCAATGATTTGGTAGTAGCCGGAGGCCAGCCGCCGCACCGTCAGGGGCTGGATGATGCCGTGGATACGGATGGAGTCCGCCAGATCAGCCAGCGCTCCCTCGTCAAAGTGCTTGCGGGGCTGGTTCAGACCGGGCTCCACCTGGGAGATGGGCAGGCTCACCGCTCCCTCCTCCTGGGCGGGCAGCTCCGGGTCCCCCAGCAGAGCGTTCAGCCCCCGGCCCAGCCCCAATTCTTTTGTTCGTTTTGCCATACCATTACCTCACTCGGGCCGCTCCCATCCAGGGGAGGGCTATGTTCCTCCGCACATCTCCTCCGCCAGCTGCCGGTACGCCTCGGTCCCCCGGGAATAGGGGTCGTAGGCCGAGACAGGCATCCCGTGGCTGGGGGCCTCGGACAGCCGGACATTTCTGGGGACTACCGTGGCGTAGACCTGTCCCGGGAAGTGGCGCTTGACCTCCTGGGCCACCTGGAGGGAGAGGTTTGTCCGGCTGTCAAACATGGTCAGCAGCACTCCCTCCATGCTCAGACCGGGGTTGAGCTTCCGCCGGACGATACGCACGGTGGCCAGCAGGTCGCTCAGCCCCTCCAGGGCGTAGTATTCGCACTGGACAGGGACCAGCAGGGAATGGGCGGCGCACAGGGCGTTCACCGTCAGCAGCTCCAGGGAGGGGGGACAGTCGATAAGGATGTAGTCATATCCCCCCTCCAGGGCCTCCAGGGCGTTTTTCAGCAGCATCTCCCGCGCCTCAATACCGATCATCTCCACCCCCGCGCCGGCCAGAGCCTTGTTGGAGGGGAGCACATCCCCGTACTTGGTGGAGACCACCGCCCGCTCCGGGTCCGCGTCGTTGATTAGGACATCGTAAATGTTGGGGGAGACGGTGTTCTTATCCACCCCCATGCCGGAGGTGGCGTTGGCCTGTGGGTCGAAGTCGCACAGCAGCACCCGCTTGCCCAGGTCGTGGAGGGCGGCGGACAGATTCACCGTGGTGGTGGTCTTCCCCACGCCCCCCTTTTGATTGACAACGGCAATAATTTTCGCCATAATGCTCTCCTCCTGCCGGACCCCGGCACACATCTTCACAGGACAACATTATACCAATCTGAGAGACGGATTTCAACTGTTTTTCCATTTTTTATTTCTGTTTCACGTGAAACATCCCGGACAAGGACAGACGCCCCGCCGTCAGTCCCGGCGGGGCGTTCTGAAATGGGAGGGATCACCGCTGGGCGCGGCGGGGAATATGTATGGTCAGCAGGATCTCCTCCTCGGTGTCCTCCCGCCTGCACTGGGCGTCCACTCCAGCGGAGCGCATCAGATCCAGGCTGCGGGTGATGGTGTTGAGGAAGAGGCGCACATCCTTGACAATAAAGGTGGGCTTCCGGCGGGGGGGAGGGGGGCCTCCGGCCAGGAGCTGTTCCACCAGGGCCTCGGTTTTGGCCACCGTCAGGGACTGCTCCGCCACCTGCCGGGCGGCCTGGGTCTGGAGCTCCGGGGGGAGGCGCAGCAGGGCCCGGGCGTGCCGCTCACTGGCGCCGCACTCCCGGAGGAGGGTGACGGTCTCATCGGACAGTTTCAGCAGGCGCAGCTTATTGGCCACGGCGGACTGACTCTTGCCGATCCGGCGGGCCACCTCCTCCTGAGAGAGGTGGTAGGTGTCCAGAAAGGTCCGCAGGGCGGTGGCCTCCTCCCAGAAGTCCAGGTCCCGCCGCTGGAGGTTTTCCACCAGGGCCAGCAGGGCGGAGGACTGCCCGTCCGCCTGGACAGAGAGGCAGGGGACCTGGGTCAGCCCCGCCATCCGTGCGGCCCGGAGGCGGCGCTCCCCGGCCACCAGCTCCCAGCGGCCCTCCTGGCGGCGGACGGTCAGGGGCTGGAGGACGCCCAGGTTCTGAATGGAGTCGGCCAGCTCCTCCAGCTCCTCCTGGGAAAACACGCTCCGGGGCTGGCTGGGGTTGGGGCTGATCTGGTCCACCGGCAGATACAGCACCCGCCCGCTGTCATAGAGCCCCCTTTTCGGTAAAAAACGCATGACTGCGCCTCCCTTCCGTACAGGCGGTTTGATATCCATATTTTACCATATTATGTTCAGAAACCCGTCGAAAGTCCGTTTCGGAAAAAATATTGCGGCCCAACCTTTGGGAAAAAGAGAACCGCCCGTCTGGAAGAGCTTCCAGACGGGCGGCATGGTTCAATCCATCTCTCCGGGCTTCCGCACCAGGGCCTCCATCTCCACCCCCAGGGCGCTGGCCAGCACCACCAGCTCCCGGTCGGAGACCCGCCTGCGCTGCCCCTCCAGCGCGGACAGGGAGGACTGGTTCAGGTTCAGTCCCCGCACCTGGAGCCGGGCCAGCAGGTCCTTCTGCTTGAGCTTCTGCTCCTTGCGCAGGGCAACCACCCGCTGTCCCACGATATTGTCGTCTCCGATCACGCCCCGCTTGGGCATCCTCCATCCCCCTTCCGCACTGAAGTTTACAATGCTCAGTCCTCCGCCTGGAGCTCGGCCTCCACAGCCGCCTGCAGGGAGGTCAGCTGGGTCCAGAAGGCGGCCACATCCAGCTGGTCAAAGGCCTCCAGGGCGGTCAGCCCGTATTCCTCCAGCCACTGGTCTGTCCTGTCCTGCATCCACTGGGCCACCAGCGCCTCCCGGTAGTCGGCGGGGTCCAGGGGGAGGCGGAGGATGATGTGGTAGCCGAACTCACTCTCCACCACATCACTGATCTCCCCGTCCTTCAGGGCGAGGGCGGTCTCCTCAAAGGGGGCGACCATCTCTCCCTTTGAGGTGGTATAGCCCTCCGGGTTGGCAGCCAATCCCCCGTCCTCGCTGTGCTCCTGCATCAGCTGGTCGAAGAGGGCGATGGGGTCCTCCGCCGCCCGCAGCTGGACCAGCAGACCGTCAATGTCCTCCCGCTTCTGGGCGACGGTCTCCTCATCCAGGGGCTCCCGGGTCTCGGGGTCAATGGTCATCAGCAGGATGTGCTTGGCCCGATACTGCCCCAGCACGTCCTGGGCGTAGGCGAGCACCTCCGCGTCTGTGGGGTACTGGCCGCTGTCCTCCCCATAATAGAGCTCCTGGATCTGCATATGCAGGTCCGCCGCCTCATTGAGCCGGATAAAGAGGGCCCGGGTGAGCATCTGATGCCAGAGGTAGTGCTCCGTTCTGGTCTCGTCCCCCAGCTGCTGGGTGAGCTGGCCGACCTGTTCCTCCGCGGCGGCGGCGGCGTCAGGGGAGGGGGTCAGTCCCTCGTTCCGGCCCAGGGTGGGGAGGAGGGCATAGAAGGCGGCGGCTTCCAGGGCGCTGTCCTTGATCTGGCTGGCCAGGGTGGTCCCGTCCCCCATATCCGTGTCCCAGGGCAGCTCCGTGAAGTAGCCCCCCATCTGTCCCAGGTAGAGCTCGATGCCGTAGGACAGCCAGTAGAGCAGCAGGTCCGCGGTAATATCCTCGCCGCCCACCTGGGCCACCACGGACTCTCCCGCCAGTCCGGAGACCGCGAGGCAGGGGTCGCTCACCTGGGAGAGGTCCATAGGCGGGAGCTGCTCTGTCCCGCTCCCTGCGGCGGAGGAGGATGCACTGGAGGGCGCGCTGGAGGAGCTTCCTCCCCCTGCGCATCCGGCCAGCATGGATAGCGCCAGCGCCATGGCCCCCAGTCGTGTTATGATTTTCATGCTGCGTATTCCTTTCTTCAAAGCTTCTCTCTGTCCGGAGACAGAGAGGGGATTCCCCCCTATCATAACACAGAAGGGGGGACAGGGCAAGGGTGATTCTACGGCCTGGGGCACGCCCACTCACTGCTGGACAGCCCGCCCGTAGTCCCCCACCAGCTGCCGGGCGGCCCGGAGGGGGTCCTCGTTCTTCCCCAGCTTCAGGGAGAAGCGGGGGACCTCCCCGGGCATCAGGAGCAGCCGCTTGTGATACCGCTCCATTCCGCACAGGGCGGAGAAGGGCTCCAGCTGGAACTCGTCCAGGGTGAGCACCAGCTTTCCCTCCCTCTGGTCGATGCTGCTGATCCGGCAGCGGCTGGCGTCCGCCCGGAGGAGTGCCACCGAGATGAGATTGTTCACCGTCCGGGGGGGCTCTCCAAAGCGGTCGATAAGCTCGTCCACCAGCTCGTCCGCCTCCTTTTCCTCCCGGATGGCCGCGATCCGGCGGTACAGGTCCATCCGATGCTCGGGGGAGGAGACATATTGATCGGGGATGGCCGCGGCCACTGAGAGGTCGGCGGAGCACTCGGAGCTGGCGGGCAGTGTCTGGCCCTGCTCCAAGAGCACCGCCTCCTCCAGCAGCTTCAAATACATGTCGTAGCCCACGCTGAGCATAAATCCGCTCTGCTCCGGCCCCAGCACGTTGCCCGCCCCCCGGATCTCCAAATCCCGCATGGCGATTTTGAAGCCCGAGCCGAACTCAGCGAACTCCCGGATGGCCTCCAGCCGCTTGGACGCCACCTCGGAGAGCACCTTTCCCCGCCGGTAGGTGAGGTACGCGAAGGCCCTCCGGCTGGACCGGCCCACCCGGCCCCGGATCTGGTGGAGCTGGGCCAGACCCAGGCGGTCGGCGTCCTCCATAATGAGGGTATTCACATTGGGCAGGTCGATGCCCGTCTCGATAATGGTGGTACACACCAGCACATTCAGCGCCCCGTCGGTCATCTGGGACATCACATCGTCAATGGCCTCCTGGGTCATTCTTCCGTGGGCGATCCCCACCGCCGCGTCCTCTCCCAGCAGCTGGCGGATTCGGCCGGCGCAGCGGTCGATGGTCTCCACCCGATTGTGGAGGTAAAACACCTGGCCTCCCCGCTCCAGCTCCCTGCGCATGGCGTCCCCCAGCAGGTCCCAGTCGTGCTCCAGCACATAGGTCTGCACCGGCTGGCGGTCGGCGGGGGGCTCCTCCAGGGTGGACATATCCCGGATGCCGGACAGGGCCATATTCAGGGTCCGGGGGATGGGGGTGGCGGACAGGGTGAGCACATCCACCTGCTGAAAGGCCTCCTTCAGCTTCTCCTTGTGCTGCACCCCGAAGCGCTGCTCCTCATCCACCACCAGCAGCCCCAGGTCCTTGAAGCGCACATCCTTATTGAACAGCCGGTGGGTGCCGATGAGGATGTCTACTTTTCCGGCCTCCACCCGGCGGAGGGTCTCCTTCATCTGGGCGGGGGTGCGGAAGCGGGAGACCACATCGATATTCACCGGATATTTGGCAAACCTCCCCAGGGCATTCAGGTAGTGCTGCCGGGCCAGGACGGTGGTGGGGACCAGGATGGCGGCCTGCTTGCCGTCCATAACGCACTTCATCATGGCGCGGAAGGCCACCTCGGTCTTGCCGTAGCCCACATCCCCGCACAGCAGCCGGTCCATGGGGGTGGGGCGCTCCATATCCAGCTTGATTTCGGCGATACAGCGCAGCTGGTCCTCTGTCTCGGTGTACTCGAACTGGTCCTCAAACTCCCGCTGCCAGGGGGTGTCGGGGGAGAAGGCGTACCCCGGCTGGCGCTGGCGCTTGGCGTAGAGCTGGATCAGCCCCTTCGCCAGGTCCTGCACCGCCTTCCGGGCCTTGGTCTTGGCCTTCTCCCACTCCTGGCCCCCCAGGCGGTTGAGCCTCCGAGTCTCGTTGGCCTCCTCGCCTCCGCCGATATACTTGCTCACCAGGTCCAGCTGGGTGGCGGGGACATAGAGCACGTCTGTGCCCGCGTAGGCGATTTTTACATAATCCCGCTCCATCCCGTCCACCGGCATCTTCACCATGCCCTCGAACCGGCCCACCCCGTGGTGCTCATGGACCACCAGGTCGCCGGGGGAGAGGTCGGCGTAGGACTTCAGCTTCTGCCGGTTGGTGGCGTCCTTCCGGCCCCTGGATTTTTTGGCGGCGGGTTTTTCCCCCTCGGTCAGCACCGCCAGCCGGATGCCCGGGTACTCGAAGCCGCCGGACAGCCCTCCCACGGTGAGGACCACCTGACCCGGCCCGGGGAGCTCCTTCAGGCGGAAGTCCACCGCGGATTTTATTTTCTGCTCCCGGAGGAGGGTCTGCAAATCAATGGCCCGCTGCTCCCCTGAGACCAGCACCAGACTGGCAAAGCCGCTGTTCTGGTAGTGGGCCAGGTCCTGCACCGCCGTCTCCAGGCTGGCGAGGAAGGGGGGGAGCTGCTTGGCGGGGAGGGAGATCATTGTCCGGGGTGGAGTAGGCGCGGAGGAGGTGGTGAAGGAGTCCAGGTAAACCACCGCCCAGTCCTCCAGCATGGCGCACAGCTGGGGGAAGGTGCGGGAGAGCACCCCGCAGGAGCCGTCCAGCTCCCCCCGCTCCAAAAGGAGCTTCACATCCTCCTCCAGCTGCCACTGGTAGCTCCTGCCCCGGTCCGCCGTCCGGGCGCACTGGTCGAAGATGAGGCAGGCGTCCTTGGGGAGGTAGTCCGCCGCGGTGGCCAGCTCCGGATAGATGAGGGAGAGATACCGGTCCGCCGCCGGGAAGCTGTGCCCCTGGCTCAGGGACTGGGCGTCCCCCTCCAGGTTCTCTGCCAGAGACCGGTTCCCGCTCTGGAGGGCCTTCCCTGCCAGCTTCCCGATCCTTTTGGCCAGACCCGCCAGCCCGCCGGGGGCCAGCTGGGGGAGGACCTCGCCGGCGGGGAGGATCTCCGCCGCGTCAATATTCTCGATGCGCCGCTGGGTGGCCGGGTCGAAGATCCCCATAGCGTCCACCTCGTCCCCGAAGAACTCCGCCCGGACGGGCTGGTCCATGGCGGGGGAGAAGAGGTCCAAAATGCCTCCCCGAAGGGCGAACTGCCCCACGCTCTCCACCTGCTGGCACCGGACATACCCGGCGGCGGACAGGGTATCCGCCAGCTCATTCAGGTCACAGCGCCCCCCGGTCCGCAGGACGGTCCGGCAGCGGTCCAGCTCCTTTGGGGGGATGGTGCGCTGGAGCAGGCCCTCCACCGTGGCCACCAGGAAGGGGGTCTCCCCCCTGGACAGGCGGCTCATCTGGGTCAGGCGGCGGTGCTCCCACTGTCGGGAGGCGGAGGCGGTATTGTGAAAAACAAACTCCCGGGGACCCAGCACGGGGACCTGCACTCCGGTAAAGGCGGCCAGGTCCCGGGCCAGCTTGAGCCCCTCGCTCTCCCCGGGGCACACCATCACCACCGGCCGGCCGGTCATCAGGCCCACTCCGGCGGCGATGTGTACCCGGTGGATGGCCGCCGCGCCGGAGAGGGCCACCGGGGAGCGCCCCCCCTCCACAGCGGCCAGAAGCTCCTGAAACTCCGGCATACGGTGCAGAACAGCGGTAAGAAGTTTCACGTGAAACACCTCGATTTTTGATCCGCTCCGGCACGCGGCAACGCCCCGCCCCAGGCGAGGGGGTGGGGTGCGCTGCGCGGGCCGGGCCCTTCTTATCCTTTTATCAGTATATCACACTCCGCCCCCCAGAACAAGGGCGAAACCACTCCTTTTCTGCCGCGCCGTCTGGCGGGAGCCGGCGGTTTTCCAAAAAAATACGGTTGACGGGGCGGGGAAGGGGAGTATATACTAACATATGGTACAAGCTGGCAAATTTTCAGACAGAAAGGAATTTTATGAGACAACATACGATGTTCAAGCGCCTCCTCTCCGGGGCGCTGGCCCTCAGCCTGGCCCTGACGCTGGCCCCGGCGGCGGCGGCGGCAGCGGCGGAGCTCAGCGACGTGCCCGCCGGAGCCTGGTATGCCAAGGCGGTCAACTACTGCCATGAGCGGGAGCTGCTGCTGGCGGGGGAGGACGGCCTCTTCGCCCCCGAGGAGCCATTGACCCGGTCCATGGTGGCCCACGCCCTCTACCTTCTGGCCGACCGGCCCGAGGTGGACCTGACCCCCGAGGAGTTCGAGAGCGGGGAGGAGGCAAAGCAGGGGGACGGCAAAGAGGAGGAGACCCAGCCCCCCGAGCCGGTCAGCCCCTTCCTGGACGTGCCCCTGGACGCCCCGGACGCCGACGCCATTTTCTGGTCCTGGCAGCAGGGCTTTGTGGACGGCTATGACGACGGGCGCTTCGGGCCGGACGACCTGGTCACCCGGGAACAGCTGTCCGTCATCCTCTGGCGCTCCATGGGCAGCAAGCTCCCCCAGGTGTCCGCCCGCTTTGAGGACCGGCCCTCCATCGCCCGCTGGGCCATCAACGGGGTGGAGTGGGCCCACGAGCAGGGGCTGATCTCGGGCAAGCCGGGCAACCGCTTCGACCCCCAGGGGACCGCCACCCGGGCGGAGGGCGCGGCCATCCTGATGCGCTACGACCAGGCGTTCCTTCACCCCTCCGAGACCGAGACCCCGGAGCCCGGCCCGCTCCTGCCTAATGCCTATGACAGCGAGGGATTTTCCATCCAAAACGGCTTTCTCACCTACCAGGGGGACGCCCCCTGCTACATCGGGGTGGATGTCTCCTCCCACCAGAAGGAGATCGACTGGGCCCGGGTGGCCGCCTCCGGAGTGCAGTTCGCCATGATCCGGGTGGGCTACCGGGGGTACTCGGTGGGCTCCATCAACAAGGACGCCTATTTTGACCAGAACATCCAGGGGGCGCTGGACAACGGTCTGGAGGTGGGGGTGTACTTCTTCTCCCAGGCCACCAGCGTGGAGGAGGCCGAGGAGGAGGCCCTCCAGACCCTGGCGTGGATCGAGGGCTATGACATCACCTATCCCGTGGTCTTCGACTGGGAGCAGGTGGACCAGGACAGCTCCCGCACCAAGGACGCGGAGGGGAAGACCACCACCGAGTGCGCCCAGACCTTCTGCTCCATGGTGGAGGAGGCCGGCTACACCGCCATGACCTACGGCAGCCCCTCCAAGATCTACGCCGGCGGCCTTCAGCTGGAGGAGCTGACCCAGTACCCCTTCTGGCTGGCTCACTACACCCGGGACTGGGCCCCCAGCAGCTTCCGCTACCACTATCATATGTGGCAGTACTCCAGCTCGGGAGAGGTGGACGGCATTGAGGGCCGGGTGGACCTGGATCTGTGCCTCACGGACTGGAGCACATGGAATCAGCCATAAAAAATTGCCAGGGGTCCGAAATCCGGACCCCTGGCTCGTTTCAAATTTGTTCCAGTTTCAAAATTTCTGAAGCTGAGGAATAGTTCAGACGGTTTTCATCCATACTAAGGCCATCCACAAGGAGGAGGTAATTGATTATGGATAACAAGACCTGCAACACCAGCATCAAGTGCTCTGTCAGCACCTGCGCCTATCACAACAGCCCCAAGAACTGCTGTTCTCTGAACTCCATCAAGGTGGGCTGTTGCGACTGCTCCCCCACCAAGTGCGAGGGGACTGAGTGCGCGTCCTTCAAGCTGAGCGCGCAGTAAAAAGAGCGGGGACCGGGCGTGTCACACACCCGGTCCCCATTTCTGTTCTCTAGCGGTCGCTGGCCAGCCAATTCTCCTCCCAAAAGATAAGGTCATCCAGATCTCTCGGTCCGGGACCGGCAGGGAGATTGGGCAGGGGCAGCGTACTGGGTTCATAATTCATCTGTGATCCTCCCGCGTTCTGACTGCAAGAGGCCGCCCCGCCGGACGCGGAGCGGCCTGTTCTAATACTCTCATCATATGCGGCAGGGAGGGATTATGTGTACGCCCCCGTACAACTTACCGGTAAATTCCGTCCAAAATATCCACAATATCCCCAATAACCCCCTCGTCACAGGAGCACAGGACCCGCGCTCCCCAGTCCCTGACCTCCCGGGCGCAGTTGGCGGGGGCGAAGGGGATCGCGGAGCGCTCCAGCATGGGGATGTCGTTCTGGTTGTCCCCCACGCAGTAGAGGTGCTCCGCCGGCCCGCCGGTGTACTGGAGCATATGCGCCACCATACCTCCCTTGGTGCTTCCCCGGGCGGTCATCTCCAAATAGACGGCGTTGGAAAAAATAGCCTCATAGCGCTCCGTCCCCACCCGGTCCAGCAGCAGCCGTCGGGCCTGGAGGAGCACCTGCCGCTCCTGATGGAAGATAGCCTTGGTCCAGGGAGTGGGGATCTCCTCCGGGGGACACACGGTGCAGCCGCATCCCACCTTGACCAGATGGGCCTGGCTGTAGGCATTGGGGCGGCAGACGTAGATGTCGTCCCCGTGGTAGGTCTCCAGCGCCAGCTGAGGCAGCTCGTTCAGCAGCCATGCAAAATCCTCCGGCGCGCTGTCGGGCAGATAGGTCTGGACCAGCATCCTGTCCTCGCGGTAGTCGTACAACGCGGAGCCGTTGGACAGCACCACCGGCGCGTCCAGGGGCATCCTCCCCAGCTGAGGGGTAAAGGTGCGGTGACTGCGGCCTGTGGCGATGGTGAACCGGCCCCCTTCGCCCCGGAAGTAGTCCAGAGCCTGGAGGTTGCGCGCCGGGACACAGCCGTCCAGCCCCACATACGTATCGTCAAAGTCGCTGACCAGCAGCACACCGTCAAATTTTCCCATGGGAGTTCCCCTTTCAGCGGGCCAGACATTCATACGCCGGCCCTGTTGGTTCATTTTAGCACAGATCACCCCGCAATGCAAGGCGGAGGCCGCCAAAGCCGCCCGTCCTCAAGGGGATAAAAGCGGATTTACATTTTTGCCCGGATGGAGTATAATGGAGTCCACATACAGAGCCTGGAGGGGTGTCCATGAATAAGAAGGAGCTGCTGGACCGGTGCGCCCAGAGCGGAGAGGAGCGGATGCTGCTGGCCCGGGCGCTGGACAAGCTGGAGCTGGCCCAGGACCGGGGTGTCCCCGCCCACACTCCCTTTCTCTCCCCTGGGGAGCGGGCGTCGGTGGCCGGTCTGCTCAGCGCCTGGGGGAGGCCCCGGCATCTGTTTTTGGGCGGATACCCGGACAGCGAGCGGTGTGTCTGCCTCTTCCTGCCTGACTGGATGGAGGAGGACGCCGCCGCCCCGGAGGAGATCCTGGCCGCTGTCCAGGCAAAATTCCCCCCGGAGGCCGGCCTGACCCACCGGGACATTCTGGGCTCCCTCATGGGGCTGGGCATCACCCGGGAGGTACTGGGGGACATCCTGCTCCCCGCCCCCGGGGTGTGCCAGGGGGTAGTGCTGCGGGACAGCCTGCCCATCCTGCTCTCCCAGTGGGAGGGGGCGGGCAGGTGGAGGTCCCGCTTTGAGGAGCTCCCCCTGGACCGGCTCACCCCCGCTCCCGCCCGGGTGCGGACCATCCGGGACACGGTGTCCACCCCCAGGCTGGACGCGGTGCTGGCCGCCGGCTTCTCTCTGTCCCGGTCCAAGGCCGCCGCCCACATCTCCGCCGGAAGGGTGGCGGTGAACCACCGGGACTGCCTCAAGGGGGACCGCACGGTGGAGGAGGGGGACGTGCTCACCTGCCGGGGACTGGGCAAGTGCGTAGTCAAGGAGGTCCCCGGCCAGTCCAAAAAGGGCCGGACCATGCTGGTATTAGAGAGGTATCTGTGATGGATCAGAAAAAGATCGACCGTATCAACGCCCTGGCGCGGAAGGCCAGAACCCCGGAGGGGCTGACCCAGGAGGAGCTTCAGGAGCGGGACGCCCTGCGGAAGGAGTACGTGGCCGCCTTCAAAGCCAGCCTCACCGCCCAGCTGGACCGCACCTATATCCAGTACCCCGACGGCAGCCGGAGAAAGCTGGAGAAAAAGCCGGGTTCCCAATAAGATTTTCATTTGACAAGCGGGGCATTTTCTGCCATAATGGCTGGGGAAAATATAAGCGCCGGAGGGGGGCCGCGGCTCCCGAGGCAGGCGCAGTGAAGGAGGCCGAGTCTATGGCCCGCATCAAATTCAGTACAGATTCCGCCTGCGATATCCCCAAGGAGCTGCGGGAGGAGCTGGAGATCCAGGTGCTCCCCTTCCCCATCGCCATGGGGGAGCGGGAGCTGTCCGACGGGGTGGATTTTACTCCGGACGAGTTTTATGATCTGCTGCTGTCCGCGCCCAGGATTCCCACCCACGCCCAGCTCAACCCCTATGTCTTCACCCAGCTGTTTGAGGAGACCTGGGAGGCGGGGTACACCCATCTGATCCACACCTCCATCAACTCCAAGGGCTCGGCCACCCACGCCAACGCCCTCCAGGCCCGGGAGGGGTTCTATGAGGACCACCCGGAGGCGGAGGGGAATTTCTCTATCACCATCATTGACGCGAAGAACTACACCATGGGCTATGGCTGGGCGGTGGTCCAGGGGGCGCGGATGGCCGCCGCCGGGAGGGAGCCCCAGGAGATTGCGGACTATATCCAGGACTGGGTGGACCATGTGCAGGTGGTCTTCTCCCCGCTGGACCTGCGCTTTGCCAAAAAGTCGGGCCGGATCTCCGCCGCCGCCGCCTTTGTGGGGGAGGCGCTGGGTTTAAAGCCTGTAATGACCTTTGTGGACGGGGAGTCCAAGATCCTCGCCAAGGTCCGGGGGGAGAAGAGCGTCATCTCCTCCCTGGCGGAGATGTGCCGGAGGGACCGCCGGCCGGACACCCCCTATCTCCTCATCCGGGGGAACAACCGGGAGCAGAGCGCCCGCCTGGCCGAGATATGCAGGAGGGAACTGGAGGAGGAGGCCGCTCTGGAGTACCCCATCGGCGGCGTTGTGTCCATCAACGCCGGCCCCAACCTCATCGGTCTGGTCTACCGCGTCTGAGCCCCAGGAACTCTTTGGATACCGCCTCTGTTTTGGGGCGGTATTTTACATTTTATTCACCCATTCCGTGGTATTCTGGGGTAACATATGAACACGGAAACAAGGGGGGTACAAAATGGAGCATCGACAGCTGACCTGGCGGCAGCGTGGGGAGCTCTGGCTGCGGCTGGGCATCCGGTTCGTGCTGGCTGGAGCGGCGGTGTGGCTGGCGGCGGGGCTGGGGCGGCGGCTTTTGTATCTGTTCGCCCCCTTTCTCTTCGCTCTGGCCGCCGCCGCGCTGCTCAACCCCGGGGTCCGGCGTCTCCAGCGGATGCTGGGCTGGAGCAGAAGCGCCCTGACCCTGATTGTACTGCTCCTGCTGCTGGGGGCGGCGGGGGGAGTCCTGGGTCTGCTGGGCTACGCCGCCGTGGGACAGCTGGTCTCTCTGGTGCAGAACTGGAGCGGCCTGCTGGACAGCCTCCAGGCCGGGCTGGAGCGGCTGGAGGCGCTGTTTGCCCATCTGCTGGCCCTGGTCCCCCCGCAGGTGACTGAGATGGCCCAGTCCCTGGCGGAGAGCCTGCTGGCGTGGCTCAACGAGGTGGTTCCCTCCGCCCTGGCCAGCGCGGGCTCGGCGGCGGGGGAGAAGGCCATGGGACTGCCCTCCTTTCTGGTGGCCCTGGTCATCTTCACCATGGCGACCTATCTGCTCACCGCGGACTACCCCTATCTGCGCAGCCGGGCGGTACAGCGGCTGGACGAGGGGGTGCTCCACTTTCTGGGGCAGCTCCGGGCCACGGCGCTGGGGGCCTTTGGGGGCTACCTGCGGGCGGAATTATTGCTGTCGGTGGGGGTGTTCTTCATCCTGCTGGCGGGCTTCTGGCTCACCGGCCAGCCCTACGGCCTGCTGCTGGCGCTGGGGCTGGCGGTGATGGATTTTATCCCCATCATCGGGGCGGGAACGGTGATGGTCCCCTGGGCCTTCATCGACCTGTTCACCGGAGACCTGCCCCGGGCCACGGCGCTGATGGTCATCTGGGGGGTGGTCGCCCTGTTCCGCCGGGTGATGGAGCCCAAGGTTGTGGGGGATCAGACCGGGCTTTCCCCCATTCTCTCCCTGGTTGGAATCTATGTGGGGATGAAGCTGGCGGGGGTGCTGGGGATGATTCTGGGGCCCATTGTACTGCTGGTACTGCTCAACCTGGCGGGGATGGGGATGTTTGACGGACTGCGCCGGGACGTGATTGCCGCGGTCTGGGACGTTGCCGCCATTTTGCGGGGGCGGCCGGAGTAGAGGCTTCCTGAAGGGGGAACAGCAGAAACGGATGGCTGAGGATTCAGCCATCCGTTTTTCGGTCAGGACCAGGGGGACATCTCCACCCGCACGAAGTATCCCTGGGGGTGGCGGCAGACAGGACAGTGGGCGGGAGCTGCGGTCCCCTCCACCACGAAGCCGCAGTGCAGGCAGGTCCACTGAACCTCCACCTCGGAGAAGAAGAGCTGATTTTTCTCCATCAGGTCGGCGAATTTTCCGAACCGGTCCCCGTGGGTCTTCTCCACCCGGGCGATGTTCTCAAAGAGCTTGCCCACCAGAGGGAATCCCTCGGACATGGCGGTTTTTGCGAAGTGGTCATAGTCGTGCTCCCACTCCTGATACTCGTTGTGCTGGGCGGCCCGGAGGTAGTCCAGCATCCCGGAGTAGATATCCACGGGGTAAGTCCCGTTCACCTTGACGGTCTGGCCGGAGAAATCCTCCAGGGCGGCGTAAAACTGCTTGGCGTGGACCTCCTCCTGGCTGGCGGTGAAGAGGAACACCCCCTGAATGACGGCCAGTCCCGCCTTGTTGGCCACCCCGGCGGCGATGGTGTAGCGGTTCCGGGCCTGGCTCTCCCCGGCGAAGGCCCGCATCAGGTTCTCCCTGGTCTGGCTGTGGAGAAACGCGTCGGTTTTGTCGGACATGATTGAAAACCTCCTTTTATCTCAGCAGGCTCAGTATGTCCCAAAGCTTTGATGTTATTCGGTATCTGCCTGGGAGTCACTCTCTTTTCTGTACTCTATGTAGCGCCGCAGAACAAAGCGAATACAGCCGGGGATGGTCCGGTTGTCCTCCTTGGCCTGCTGCTTAACTGCGTCATACAGGGCCTGCGGCATCCCAACTGTAATCTGCTTTTCAGTTTTTGACATAGTCTCACCTCCTGCGTATACATGTGTACGCAACAGGACCATTTTACCATGTTCTGCGGTATGCTGTCAATATCACATGTGATAGCAGGAGGAGAAAATGGATTATATCGACAGAATGGTTGCTATACGCACTGACGCAGATGATACGCAGCGCTCTTTAGGAAAAGAATTGGGGATAAGCTACTCTCAATGGGCGGCATATGAGAGGAGAGCGCATGAACTGCCAATTCGCTATCTGATAAAATTCTGTAAGCATTACGGAGTCAGCGCAGATTATATTCTAGGTCTTGGCCATGAACTGAAGTGGCCCAGAGGATAGGACAAATCCCCTTGCATTTTCCGCCCAAGGGAGTATAATAGGTTCAAATGGAGGGTGTCTTGTCATCCCGAATGAAGGAGGCTTTCCCTATGAAAGCGAAGACCAATCTGACCATGCTCTGCGATTTCTACGAGCTGACCATGGCCAACGGCTATTTCCAGACCGACTTACAGGACCGCATCTGCTACTTTGATATGTTCTACCGCTCGGTCCCCGACAGGGGGGGCTTTGCCATCGCGGCGGGGCTGGCTCAGGTGGTGGAGTACATTCAGGAGCTGTCCTTTGACCAGGAGGACCTGGACTATCTGCGGAGCAAGGGCTGCTTCAGCGAGGAGTTTTTGTCCTATCTCCAAAATTTCCGGTTCACCGGGGACATCTGGGCCGTTCCGGAGGGCACTCCGGTCTTCCCCAACGAGCCCATCCTCACCGTCCGGGCCCCCGCCATCCAGGCCCAGTTTATCGAAACCTTTATCCTCCTCACTCTGAACCACCAGAGCCTCATCGCCACCAAGTCCAACCGCATCGTCCGGGCCGCCGAGGGGAGGCCGGTGGCGGAGTTTGGCTCCCGCCGGGCTCAGGGGGCGGACGGAGCGCTGCTGGGGGCCCGGGCCAGCTATATCGCCGGCTGCTCCGCCACCGCCTGTACCATGGCCGACCAGAGATACGGCTCCCCCGCCACCGGGACTATGGCCCACTCCTGGGTCCAGATGTTCCCCGACGAGTACACCGCCTTCAAGACCTACTGCGAGCTGTACCCCCACAACGCCACTCTGCTGGTGGACACCTACAACGTGCTCAAGTCGGGGGTCCCCAACGCTATCCGGGCCTTCCGGGAGGTGCTGGTCCCCATGGGCATCACCAAATGCGGCATCCGGCTGGACAGCGGAGACCTGACCTACCTGTCCCAGCGGGCCCGGCAGATGCTGGACGAGGCGGGTTTTTCCGGCTGCAAGATTGTGGCCTCCAACGCCCTGGACGAGTACATCATCCGGGACCTGGTGCGTCAGGGGGCCCGCATCGACTCCTTCGGGGTGGGCGAGCGGCTCATCACCTCCCGGTCCGAGCCGGTGTTCGGCGGGGTCTATAAGCTGGCCGCCATCGAGGACGACGACGGGACCATCATCCCCAAAATTAAAATCAGCGAGAACGCCGCCAAGATCACCACCCCCCACTTCAAAAAGGTGTACCGCATCTTCTCCAAGGACACGGGCAAGGCGGAGGCCGACCTCATCTGCCTCCACGACGAGGAGATCGACTTCACCCAGCCCCTGGAGCTCTTCGACCCGGACGCCACCTGGAAGCGCAAGACCTACACCGGCATCGAGGCCCGGGAGCTGCTGGTCCCCATCTTCCTGGGGGGCAAGCTGGTCTATCAGGTCCCCGACCTCCAGACCAGCCGCGCCTACTGCCAGCGGCAGGTGGACGCCCTCTGGGACGAGGTCAAGCGGTTCGAGAATCCCCACAACTACTATATAGACCTGTCCCAAAAGCTGTGGGACATCAAGCACGCCCTGCTCAACAGCCACGAGAGAGCCTGACTTTTTCAGGGACCGGACGGTTTTGCGCTGTCCGGTCCCTGTTTTGCACTTGCAAGGGCTGGCGGTTGTGTGATACAATACAGAAAAATCGGCGGTAAGGAGGAAACGCATATGTTTCAAAAGATCGGCTTTATCGGCACAGGAAATATGGGCTCCGCTCTGGCCAAGGCGGCGGACCAGGGCGCGGGAGAGGGGGCGGCGCTGTTTCTGTCCAACCGCACCCCCGCCAAGGCCCAGGCGCTGTGTAAAACCCTCACCCGGGGACGCCTGTCCGACAATCAGGAGATTGCCACAACCTGCGGCCTCATCTTTCTGGGTGTAAAGCCTCAAATGATGGCGGGGGTGCTGGCGGAGCTGGCCCCCATCCTGGCCGGGCGGCGGGACCGGTTTATTCTGTGCAGTATGGCGGCGGGGCTGAGCATGGACCAGCTGCTGGAGATGGCGGGCGGAGACTTCCCCGTCATCCGCATCCTGCCCAACACCCCCGCCGCCATTGGACAGGGGGTCGCCCAGTTCTGCGTCCGGGGGGTGACGGCGGAGGAGAAGGCGGACTTCCTCACCCTGCTGGCCCCCTCCGGCCTGCTGGACGAGATGGACGAGAAGCTGATGACCGCCGCCAACTGCATCTCGGGCTGCGGGACCGCCTTCTGCGCCATGCTCATTGAGGCCCTGGCGGACGGGGCGGTGGCCTGCGGACTCCCCCGAGACAAGGCTCTGGCCACCGCCGCCCAGACCCTGGCTGGCGCGGGAGCCCTCTGCCTGGCCCAGGGGGTCCACCCGGGGGCCATGAAGGACGCGGTCTGCTCCCCCGGGGGGACCACCATCCAGGGGGTGCGCACCCTGGAGGAGCGGGGCTTCCGGGCCGCCGCCATGGACGCGGTCATCGCCGCCTATGAGAAAACCGCCCGGCTGGCGGGGAAGTGATTTCAAATACAAAGCGCAATAAGGAGCTCAAAAAATGCGAATCGTAGTAAAAGTGGGCACCTCCACTCTGGCCCACGCCACCGGACGGCTGAACATCCGCCATGTGGAGGAGCTGGTGAAGGTGCTCTCCGACCTGAAGAACGCCGGGCATGAGCTGATTCTGGTCTCCTCCGGGGCCATCGGCATGGGGGTAGGCAAGCTGAACCTCTCGGGAAAGCCCGCCGATATGCCCACCAAGCAGGCCGCAGCCGCGGTGGGACAGTGCGAACTGATGTACACCTATGACAAGCTGTTCGCCCAGTACAACCACACGGTGGCCCAAATCCTCCTCACTGGGGAGGATGTGGACCACGAGGACCGGCGGCAGAATTTTGAGAACACCATGTTCCGCCTGCTGGAACTGGGGGCCCTGCCGGTCATCAATGAGAACGACACCGTAGCCACCGCCGAGATCAAGGTGGGGGACAACGACACTTTGGGGGCCATTGTGGCCTGCTCGGTGAAGGCGGACCTGCTGGTGCTGCTCAGCGACATTGAGGGCCTGTACACCGCCGACCCCCGAAAAAATCCGGAGGCGGAGCTCATCCCCACGGTGGCGGAGGTCACCCCGGAGATTGAGGCCCTGGCCGGGGGCAAGGGGAGCGACCTGGCCACCGGCGGCATGGAGACCAAGCTGCGGGCGGCCAAGCTGGTCACCGCTCAGGGCTGTGATATGGTCATCACCAACGGGGAACACCCGGAGCGGCTGTATGACATTGTGGCGGGGGCTCCGGTGGGGACCCGCTTCTTGGGGGAGGGACGGGCATGAACCGGGAACAGATGCAGGCGCTGGCCCAGGAGACGTTGGAAATCAGCCGGGCGGGCCGCTATACGCTGGGGAACCGGGTAATCCCCCTGGAGGAGGGGCGGAAAACTGAGCTGTGGACCTCTGACGCCCTGGAAACCCTGGATACGACTTGCCAAGTCCGCGCATCAGAAAGCGCCATCTCCCAGACCATCACCGAGGTCCGGGGAGAGGGCACGGTGGACGCCGTCTTCCGCCTGGCCGGAGGGGAGCGCCTGTGTCCTCAGCTGGGGGTGCTCAACTTCGCCTCCGCCAAGAACCCGGGGGGAGGCTTTCTCAACGGCTCGGTGGCCCAGGAGGAGTGTCTGGCCTTCTGCTCCAACCTCTACCAGACCCAGACAACCGGCCAGGGCCCCCAGTACTACGAGATCAACCGGGCCAACCGGAACCCGGTGTACACCGATACCATGCTCATTGGGGACGTCACCTTTTTCCGGGACAGCAAGTACGCCCTGACCGGCAGTCCGGTCACCTGTCCGGTCATCACCGCCCCCGCCGTCAACATGGGCATCGTCATCCGGAACGGGGACAGCGTGGAGCGGGCCAAGCGGGTCATGAAGGGACGGATGGAGAAAATTCTGGCGCTGTTCGCCAAATGGGGCTGCACCAGCTTGATTTTAGGGGCCTACGGCTGCGGCGTGTTCCGCAACAATCCGGAGGACGTGGCCCGCTTCTGGCAGGAGCTGCTGGTTGAGGAGCACTGGGGCGGTTTGTTTGAGCGGGTCGTGTTCTCCATCCTGGAGCGGCCCGGGAAGGACGGCAACATCACCCCCTTCCGCCGCCGGTTCGGCTAATTCAAGGTTTCCCGCAGAAGCCGCATAAAAAGCTCCATAGCCGGTGTGACCCAGCGGTTTTTGTGCCTGGCGCACAGCAGCGGATTGCGGATGCCGGAGATGGGTGCGTGCAGTTCCATCAAGCTGCCCTCGGCCAGTTCCCGGGCCACCGCAGCCCGAGGCAGGAAAGTAAACCCCAAACCGGCAATGACACATTGCTTGATGGCCTCAGTGCTCCAAAGCTCAATGGACTCAGCCAGCACGATATCCCGTTTTTGAAGATAGTCCTCCATCTGGCGGCGGAACAGGCTGTCCGGCTCGTCAATGATGAAGGAGACCGGTTTGCGCTGGTGAGGCGTGGTAAAGTCGGGGTGGGCGAAGCCGGGAGCGGCTACCAGCACGAGCTCCGTTGTATAATCCAAAGTGTCAACTGTCAGAACGCTCCGGTTCCAGTCCATCACATAGCAGACTCCAAGATCACAGTTGCCGTCCCGCAGGTTTTCCGAGATGGTCAGGCAGTTTCGGTTCCGGATCAGCAGGCGGACATTGGGAGCGGCATCGCGAAATTGCTGGATGACAGGGCGAATCTGATAGCAAAGCAAGGTTTCCGCCATGTCAATGCGCAGTGTGCCGCTGAGTGTGCGGCCCTCCTGCCCCACCGCGGCCAGCCGGTCCGCCGCCGCCAGCAGCTCCCGAGCCTGGGACAGGGCCTGTTCCCCCACCTGGGTGAGGACCATCCGCCGGCCGGTCCGTTCAAACAGGGGGATGCCAAGCTCCTCCTCCAGCTGCTGGATGTGGATGGTGACGGTAGATTGCGTATAGCCCAGGCAGTCCGCCGCCTTTTGATAACTGCCCTGGTCCACAATGGTCTGGAAGGTGTGAAGATTTTTCAGTTCCACGGGGATGCCTCCCGAATCATCGATTTTATCAATATTATACTTCAAAAACATTCGCTTTTCAAATGGAATTTTTTCTGGTAGGATAGTGCCGCCAACAGAAAGGACGGTGGCAGTCATGCCAATCTCAATGGTTCCCAGCTTTTTGATTTACTGCTATGTGGGGGCTATCACCCCCGGACCCGCCAACCTTTGCTCCCTGGGGGCCGCCCTGCGGTACGGAACGGGACCCGCTCTGGGCCAGTGGCGGGGCCTGGCCACCGGCTTTTTTCTGGTTTCCATGGCGGCGGTGGGTGTGACCTGGCTGCTGGGGGCGGCGCTGAACGAGTATGTGGGGATGCTCTCCTGGGTGGGGGCGGCCTACCTGCTGTGGCTGGCCTGGCATATGCTCCGCTCCAGCGGGGAGGCGGCAGCGGAGGACCCCGCGGCCCCCTCCTTCCGCAACGGGCTGCTGGTCCAGCTGACCAACGTGAAGATTATGGTGTTCTGCCTCACCGCCCAGACCGCCTACATACTGCCCTATACCCGCTCTATCTGGGCGCTGCTGCTCACAGGGATCTTTTTGGAGTTCACCGGCCCGCTGTGCAATCTGGTGTGGCTCTTCGCCGGGGCCTCTCTGCAAAAGCTGTTTGCCAACTACCGGAAGCCGGTGGATCTTGTGATGGCCCTCTCTCTGGCCCTGTGCGCCCTCAGCCTGGTGTGGCCCCACTGAACGGAAAGAGATGATTTTTTATGCCAGGAAGCCCTCAGCCCGCCTGGGCCGGCAAGCTTCGCAAGCAGCTCAATCGGGCCGGAGAGAAGGACCAGGATCTTTCCCGCTTCGGCGCTTACGAGCACAAGTATCAGCTGAACCCGCCCGCCTCAGCGGAGGCCGTCGCCGCCTTTGAAGCACGCTTTCACGTCTCTCTACCCGAGGGATACCGCAGCTTTCTGCTGTGGATGGGAAACGGCGGGGCGGGACCCTTCTACGGCCTGTACAGGCTGGGAGAAGCGGAGCCCGGCCAGCTTCCGGACTACTCCGGCGGGGCGGTGCTGCCCCTGGGGACTCAAGGCTGTACCCTGATGACCGGTCTGGTTCTGGACGGCCCTGACCGGGGGCGGGTGATTTACTACGATACGGACGAGTGCGGCCCGCCCACCGTGATGCGGGAGCCGGATTTTTTGGCCTGGTACGACCGCTGGACCCGGGAGGTGATTGCCGGCTATGACGATGAGGAGATGTACTTCGGCCTCTATCTGGACGGCAAGCCCCAGGAGCTGATGGAGCTGTACGGACAGACGGAGGAGGTCCAGAAGCACATCGAGATCGTGGAGAGCTGCTATAAATTCCAGACGCTGCCCTCCAAGCAGAAGACTTTTTTCAAAAAGGCCTGCGACGGCGAACAGGACCCCAAGCTGCGCATGGCCCTCATCAAAATGCTGTCCCGGTTCCGCGTGCCCGGCATGGAAGGCCAGGTCGATGCCCTGTGGGAGTTTGGGGCCTATCCAGAGGCCGTCTCGGTCATCGCCTCCTCCGGCGGGCTGCCCCTCAAGGAGGCCTGGTGGTCCCGGGTGCTGGAGAAGATGCCCTCTCTGCGGGGCCAGCCCTTCTGGGACGCCTGCGGCATCTTTTCCATCCTGAAGGACCGCCCCTATATCCACGCCGGACTGCTGAAGGACCAGCTGTACCGGACCGACCTGGACCGGAACGACAGGAACGCACTGTTTACCTGCCTGGGCAAGCTCAACGGCCGGGAGGAGGTGCTGGACTACTTCCTGGACTACCTGCCCGACGAGAGGAACCATGAGCGGGCGGAGTACATGACCTTGATCTACGCCATCTGGGTGACCAAAGGCATCCAGGACCCCCGGCTGGAGCGGGTCTGGGTGTCGCTGCTGGACAAATTCCGCACCACCCAGGACGCCAGGGACGACTACAAGGGCAGTCAGCTGCACCTGAAAAGCCGGATCGACCCAAACGGCGACTGCTGTCTGGGGGCCAGCCATCCCTTCGGGGTGATCTGCTCCAACCTGATGAACTGTCTGGACCACTTCGGCCTGGACTACCGGGGCGGCTGGCGGCTGCTGATGGACGACCAGCAGTGGGCAGATTGGAAGCGGGACCACGGATTTGAATCATAAAAGGAATGGTGAACAATATGACCACACAGGAACTTCTGCGGAGAGCCAAAACCGCCAAGGGGACCATGGCTCTGGCGGATACGAAAACGAAAAACCGGGCGCTGCTGGCCATGGCGGACGCTCTGGAGCACCACAGCGGGGAGATTTTAGCGGCCAACGCCCTGGACCTGGAGGCGGCCCGGGGGACCATCTCCCAGGTCATGCTGGACCGCCTGGCCCTCAGCCCAGAGCGGATCGCCGCCATGGGGGCGGGCATCCGGGAGGTGGAAGCGCTGCCCGACCCGGTGGGGGTGGTCCTCAGCCGGGTGGAGCGCCCCAATGGGCTGGTCATTGAGAAGACCACCGTCCCCATGGGGGTGATCGCCATCATCTACGAGAGCCGGCCCAATGTCACCTCGGACACCGCCGCCCTGGCCCTGAAGGCGGGTTCCTCCTGCGTGCTGCGCGCCGGCAGGGAGGCTCACCGCTCCGCCGCCGCCATTGTGTCCGCTTTGAAGGAGGGGATGGCCGCTGCCGGACTGGACCAGGACGCCCTCCAGCTGGTGGAGGACACCTCCCGGGGTTCCGCCAACGAGCTGATGGCCGCCCGGGGGCTGGTGGACCTGCTCATTCCCAGGGGGGGCGCGGGACTCATCCGGGCCTGTGTGGACAGCGCCGCCGTCCCCGTACTGGAGACAGGGACGGGAATCTGCCACATCTACGTGGACAGAGGAGCAAATCTGGACATGGCGCTGGACATTGTGGAGAACGCCAAGTGCTCCCGTCCCAGCGTGTGCAACGCCGCTGAGGTGTGCCTGGTCCACCGGGAGGTTGCGGAAAAATTCCTGCCCAGACTGAGGGAGCGGCTGACCCGCCGGGGGGAGCACCCTGTGGAGCTTCGGCTGGACCCAGCGGCGGCAGGGCTCATTGACGGGACCCCCGCCGGCCCGGAGGACTTTGACACCGAGTTTTTGGATTACATTTTGGCAGTCCGGGTGGTGGACTCTCTGGAGGCCGCGGCAAACCATATCGCGGACCACTCCACGGGGCACTCGGAGGCCATCGTGACGGAGGACGAGGCCGCGGCCCGGTGCTTTCTGAGACAGGTGGACAGCGCCGCCGTGTACTGGAACGCCTCCACCCGGTTCACCGACGGCGGGGAGTTCGGCCTGGGCTGTGAGATGGGCATCTCCACCCAGAAGCTGCACGCCCGGGGTCCTCTGGGGCTGGCGGAGCTGTGTTCCTTCAAATTTGTGGTAAAAGGCACAGGACAGGTCCGCTAAAATTGTAAAAATTTTTCACATGACTTTTTCCCCGGAATGGTGTATGATGGGGGCAGATAATGTGTGCCCCTCTGCGGGCAGAAAGGACTGATTCCAATGAGCGATATGAAGCGGAGCCTGCGGGAGAGGGAGTTTCTCTCCCTGACACGGGAGCTCCTGGACTCCAAACAGGTGCGGATGATGGGCCGCTGGAAGCACCACGGGCCGGTCACCACCCTGGACCACTCCCTGTTCGTGGCTTTTAGTACCTACCGGGTGGCCCGGCTGCTCCATTTGGATGTGCGCGCCGCCGTCCGGGGGGCCCTGCTCCACGACCTGTACCTCTACGACTCCAAGGACAAATCCGCCCACCCGGGGAACCAGTGCTTTGACCACCCCCGGTTTGCGGCCCGGAACGCCGCCGCTCTGACCGCACTGACCCCCAAGGAGCGCAACATCATCCTCTCCCACATGTGGCCCCTGGGCGGCGCGCTGCCCCGGTCGCTGGAGGCGTGGATGGTGGATCTGGTGGATACTGTCTGTGCGGGACTGGAGCTGTCCCGCATCTGCCGGCCCTCCCGCCTGCGGGAGCGGCTTGGCGTGCGCCCGCTGGCTGCCTGATGGCTTTTGCCGCCTCTCCCCCTGGCCGGGAGGGGCGGCTTTTGCAAGTTTTTGAAGATTTTGCCAGAAAATAGACACTTCTTGTCCTTTTGAAAAGTTCCTCTTGTCATGGTAAATAAAGCCTGATAATATACTAAGTATAATACCGCACATATGCGGCGTCCGCCAGGTCAAGACCCGGAGGACAGAAGGAGCTGTTATGAACGACTATTCCGCCGCCCTGCAGCGCAAGCGGGAGGATCTGCTGAGTGCCGGGGTCCTGATGCTGGACCCCAGCGCCGTCTATGTGGAGGAGGGGGTCTGCGTGGGAGCGGGGACCATGCTTCTCCCGGGGACCATCCTCCGGGGAGAGACAGTCATCGGCCAAAACTGCGTCATCGGACCTCAGACCATGCTCACCAGCTGCACAGTGGGGGACGGCTGTACGGTCAACGCCTCCCAGTGCGAGGAGAGCACCATCGAAACGGACTGCCAAATCGGACCCTACACCCACATCCGGCCCCACTGTGTGGTGGGGGAGGGCTCCAAAATCGGGGCCTTTGTCCAGCTGAAAAACTGCAGACTGGGCCGGGGAACCAAGATGGCCCACCTGACCTACGTGGGGGACAGCGACGTGGGAGAGGAGTGCAACTTCGGCTGCGGAACGGTCACCTGCAACTATGACGGCTTCCAAAAGCACCGCACCGTCATCGGAAGCCATGTGTTTGTGGGCTGCAACACCAACTTCGTACCCCCGGTAGCGGTGGGGGATGGGGCCTTTATCGCCGCGGGCACCACGGTGACCCAGGACGTACCCAAGGACGCCATGGTGGTCGGACGGACCCGCCAGCAGGTCAAGCCGGGCTGGGCAGCGGAAAACCGGAAGCGGAAGGGTAAAGGATGAGGGCGGCCTCACAGGAGAAAGAGAAGAGCGGGAGCCGGTCCGCCGGCCCTAAAAATTGGGAGGATAAGAAATGATTGCACATGGGAAGGACATCAAGGTTTTCACAGGCAATTCCAATCCCGGACTGGCCAAGGACATCTGCAAGGAGCTGGGAATCCCTCTGGGCAACTCTGAGGTAGGCGCTTTCTCCGATGGGGAGAATTTTGCCTCCATCTATGAGACGGTCCGGGGCTCAGATGTGTTTGTGGTCCAGTCCACCTGCTCCTTTGTCAAGGACGACATGCCGGGAACGGTGAACGACGCGCTGATGGAGCTGCTCATCATGGTCGATGCCCTGAAGCGGGCCTCCGCCGGCCGGATCACCGCGGTGATTCCCTATTTCGGCTACGCCCGGCAGGACCGGAAAACCAAGCCCCGGGACCCCATCTCCGCCAAGCTGGTAGCCAACCTGATTACCAAGGCGGGGGCGGACCGGGTGCTGACCATGGACCTCCACGCCAACCAGATCCAGGGTTTTTTTGACATCCCGGTGGACAATCTGATGGGCTCCCCCATCTTTGTGGACTATTTCAACCGCAAGTATAAGGAGGACAAGGCGGAGACTATGGTGGTCTCCCCCGATGTGGGTTCGGTGGCCCGGGCCCGCGCCTTTGCCCAGAAGCTAAACATGCCTCTGGCCATTGTGGACAAGCGGCGGCAGAAGGCCAACTCCTCCGAGGTGATGAACATCATCGGCGACGTGCGGGACAAGCGGGTCATTCTCCTGGACGACATGGTGGACACCGGCGGCTCCCTTTGTCACGCGGCCAAGGCGCTGGTGGATATCGGCGGAGCCCGGGACGTGACCGCCTGCGCCACCCACGGGGTGCTGTCCGGACCTGCCATCCGCCGCATCAATGAGAGCGGGCTGGACGAGGTGGTCTTCCTGAACACCATCCCCCAAAAGCCGGGGGTGCAGTGCCCGAAGGTGAAATACATCTCGGTGGCCCACCTCTTCGCGGAGGCCATCAGCCATATCTATCTGGAGACCTCTGTGTCTCCCCTGTTCTGGTAAGTAAGCGAGCACTTCCCCAAAGAGCGTCCTTCCTGCCAAGCCGTGCCGGAGGGACGTTCTTTTTTCGGGATACGCCGGGGACAGTGTTGAAAATAACGGGTAAGAGGGGAAAACGAAATGTTTGGAAAACGGAATTCCGGCGGGGTGAGCTGGATGCTGGTCTGTCTGGGCAACCCGGGGGACGAGTATGAGAACACCCGCCACAACATCGGGTTTATGGTGGCTGACGAGCTTGCGGAGCGGCTGAATCAACCCATTCAGAGGCTGAAGTTCAAGGCGCTGACCAACGTGCTGGACATGGGAACGGAGCGGGTGCTGGTGATGAAGCCGGTGACCTACATGAACCTGTCCGGGGAGGCGGTACGGCCGGCCTCTGACTTTTATCAGATCCCGCCGGAGCGCATCCTGGTGGTATCCGATGACATCAACCTGGAGGTGGGCCGGCTCCGTATCCGCACCAAGGGCTCCGCCGGAGGGCACAACGGGCTGAAAAACATTATCCTCCACCTGGGAACCGACCAGTTTCCCAGGGTTCGGATTGGCGTGGGCGGAAAACCTCATCCGGACTATGACCTGGCTGACTGGGTGACAGGAAAGTTCTCCCCGGAGGACCGGAAAACCGTGGACGAGGCGGTAAAGCGGGCCGCCGATGCCATTGAGTGCATTATGGACCTGGGCCTCATGCGGGGAATGGGGAAATTTAATCAATAAACCTGTCCTGTTTAAGCTGTTTGACCGGCGAACTTCAAATGTCCCTTTTAAAATAAGGGTTGCTGGAATGCAACTCCGGCAATTTCACGAAAGCAGCTTGAGCTAGTTCAGGATCAATGCTATAATCAGTGTGTTATACCGGAGACGCAAGGGAGGAGGATGACTGTGAAAATTGCTTTCCTGCAAATAGCAGCGCGGGATACACTTGCCGGTACGCTTGAGAAAGGTATTTTATTTTGCCGCAAAGCGAAAGAGGCGGGGGCAGATGTTGCATTGTTCCCAGAAATGTTTAGCAACGGATATCACATTTATGACCGTCCGGTATCTGACTGGGTCAGGGAGGCGATTCCGGCAGAGCATTCGTTTGTTAAGGCATTCCAGGCGCTCTCAAATGAATTGAACATGGCGATTGGAATCACCCTGCTTGAAGAATGCCAAACAGGCCCCCGAAATACATTGATCCTATTTGACCGTTTGGGGAAACAAATCCTAAAATACTCTAAAGTACACACCTGTGACTTTGGTGTGGAGAAAAATCTGACGCCTGGGGATGGTTTCCATGTTGCAAACCTTAATACGGAATCTGGAATCGTGAAAGTTGGAGCTATGATATGTTTCGACCGTGAATTTCCTGAGAGCGCGAGGATTCTTATGCTAAAGGGCGCTGAGATCATACTTGTGCCAAACGCCTGTCCAATGGAGATAAATCGTCTATCTCAGCTTCGGGCAAGGGCATATGAAAATATGCTTGGAATCGCAACCTGCAATTATCCCGTAAATGTTCCGGACTGCAATGGACATTCCTCTGCTTTTGATGGTGTCGCATATCTTCCCGAGCTTTCAGACTCCAGGGATACTTGTATTCTGGAAGCTGATGAATCAGAGGGAATATGGACTGCGGTCTTTGATATGGATATGATTCGGAACTACCGCCGTAAAGAGGTTCATGGGAATGCTTACAGGCATCCTCGCAAATATGAAATTCTTTGTGCAGAGGAGATCAATGAGCCCTTTGTCCGGAATGATTACAGAAAGTAAACAGGTGGCGGTATAGCTTCACTACTTCGGGCATTTCAACAGATTTTTTCAAAATTTCTTCCAGCAGCACCAATCCGAAAAGGGAGCATCCTCTCCTTGCCAAACGGGCGGAAATATGGTATACTTCCTGAAAAACAGGAGGGATGACACCTTGTCACAATTTCATCACAGCGAAGACGCGATGGCAAACGCACCCATTACCCCTCTTATGCTGAAGCTGGCTCTGCCGGCGGTAGCGGCGCAGCTGATCAATATGCTCTATAACATTGTGGACCGCATCTACATCGGCCACATCCCGGAGGTAGGCCGCACCGCGCTCACCGGGCTGGGGGTGACCTTCCCCATACTCATGCTCATCTCGGCCTTCACCGCCTTTGCCGGCATGGGAGGCGCACCTCTGGCCTCCATCCGCCTGGGAGCCGGGAACCGGGAGGAAGCGGAAAAAATCCTTGGGAACTCCACCACCCTGCTGCTCATTCTGTCCGCGGTGCTCACGACCGTTTTCACCGTCATCAAGGAGCCGGTGCTTATGGCCTTCGGCGCGTCAGAGGATACCATCCGCTACGCTCTGGACTACATCTCCATCTATCTGGCGGGGACCATATTCGTTCAGCTGGCTCTGGGCCTGAACGCCTACATCACCGCTCAGGGCCAGGCGCTGATTTCCATGTGCTCCGTGCTCATTGGCGCGGTGATGAACATTGTTCTGGACCCCATATTCATCTTCGGACTGGGTCTGGGGGTACGGGGAGCCGCCATCGCCACCATCATCTCCCAGGGGGTGAGCGCCTGCTGGGTGGTGGGATTTCTGTGTTCCGGGCGGTCCGGACTGCGTATCCGCCTGCGCAACCTGCCGCTGCGCCGGGGGATCGTAAGCCAAATCACCGCGCTGGGCATCGCCCCCTTCATCATGCAGTCCACCGAGAGCCTGGTCACAGTGGTGCTCAACTCGGGTCTGCAATTTTACGGCGGAGACCTGTATGTTGCCACGGTCACTGTCATGCAGAGCGTTATGCAGATGGTAATCATGCCCATCCAGGGGATCAGCCAGGGGGTACAGCCCATTATGAGCTTCAACTTCGGCGCAAAAAACTACACCCGGGTGTGGGAGACCTTCCGTCTGCTACTCCGAACCATGCTGGCCATCACCGTTTGCTCCTTCCTCCTGGTCTTTTTCTTCCCAAAGCAGATCGCTCTGATTTTCAACAACAACCAGGAGCTGGTGGAGCTGGTAGGCCGGGTGATGCCAATCTTTTTCGGCGGTATCTGGGCTTTTGGAGCGCAGATGTCCTGTCAGTCCGCCTTTATGGCCATGGGTCAGGCAAAGACCAGCCTGTTTCTGGCTCTGCTCCGGAAGATCATCCTGCTGATCCCTCTGGCCATCCTTCTGCCCCGGATTATGGGAAACGTGATGGGCATCTACATTGCGGAGCCCATTGCGGATATTCTGGCCTCCGCCACCACCCTGACCCTGTTCCTCCGCCGCAAAAAAAGTCTTCTGCCCACGGAGAAAATCTAGACGCCTCCCACAAAAAAACGCTGCCTCCCCATCTCTGCCGGGGAGGCAGCGTTTTCATCTCAGCGCCGCTATTTGAATTTCTGACTCTCCGCCACGGCCAGCTGGTCACAGCGGTTGTTGAACTCATTTTCCGCGTGGCCCTTGACCCAGTGGAGATGAAGGGTATGCTGTTCGCACAAATCCAACAGTTTCCCCCACAGGTCGGGGTTGAGGGCGGGCTTTTTATCTGACTTCACCCATCCTCTGGCCCGCCAGCCCTTGGCCCAGCCCTTGCCCAGGCCGTCGATGATGTACTTACTGTCTGAGTAGAGCTCCACCACGCAGGCCTCCTTCAGCGCCTCCAGAGCGGCGATGACCCCGGTGAGCTCCATGCGGTTGTTGGTGGTCTGAGCCTCTCCGCCGGACAGCTCCTTCCTGTGGCCGTTGTACATCAGGATCGCTCCCCAGCCCCCGGGACCGGGATTCCCGGAGCAGGCTCCGTCAGTGTAGATGGTAACAGTTTTCATAGTTGCTCCTTTTTACGCACGACTCCATTTCCACCTCCAAGAGTACATGAAATCCGCTGAAATGTCAAATAGCTTTTTACTTTTATCTCCAATGATATAGCGCGGCCAAAACACTTGACCGCACTTTTTGTATTCAAAACTTCCCCAAACCCACCCGCGTGAACCTGATGTCCGGTCATAATAAAAAGTGTCTCGAAGACATAAGGATACCGGTGTAACGCAAACGGACCTGATAAAAAGCCGGGATTCGAACCCAGCGAAGCGAGGTCCCGCCCGCTCCCATGAGGTGGCCTGATGGCTCTGGCCCCAGAGCTTGACACCCACTGTTCACGCAACCAAAACGCTTATTTTAGCAGCTCGGTGGTCCAGTTCTTCTCCTGGATGGTCTCCTCCAGCTGCCGCAGCTCCTTAGCCAGCCCGTCCACCTGTTTTTGCAGCTGGCGGACGCTGACGGTGCTTTTCACCTTGATCTCGCTGGCGGTGTGGCGGTGGACCAGGGCGCTGGCGTTGCTGAGGAAATTGCGCAGAATATTCAGCCTTCCCTTCAAGCAGTCCCGGCGGGCCAGCAGGTCGGAGAGGGTGGCCCCGCTCTCCAGCCGGGTGGCGTTGTTGGTCCGGTTGACGGCGGAGATCAGCCCCTCCAGCCGGGCGTAGTCCTCCTCCAGCTCCCGCAGCAGCTCCTGGGGGTCCTCGGCGGGCTGTTCCCCCTCCTGGACCTGGGCGTTGTTGTACAGCCGGGTCTCCAGCTGGCGGATACGGGTCTGCAACTCCGACCGCTGGGACAATGCGTTGGCCAATTTCATAGACTCACTGCTCCTTCAAAATTCGTTCCCGTAACTGCCCATATTCCTGTTTGTCCACAAGGCCGGCGGCTTTCAGGCTCTCCAGCTGCTCCAGGCGGCGCTTTGTGTCCAGGGCGGTGGAGGGAATATGGTCGTGGGTCTCCACTGGCGGAGGGGAGGGACGGGGACGTTCCACGCCTCCCCCCGCTCTGATCTTCATAAAGCTTTTGTAGCTCCGCCAGGCGCTGACCACCGCGAAGACCACGATTACCAGCGTTCCCACCCGGCTGTAGGGACCCAGGGCGGGGACCACGGTGAACAGGCTGAACAGGACAATGATCCAGCTCCAAATCACGCCGGACAGGGTTTTAGGCTCCTCTTTGCGCTCCCGCTCCATAACGGCCCTCTCTTTCTCTCAGCGGTGTTCATTCCAGCATCTCGCCGGGGGTGGAATCCTCCTCCAGCCCCCATCACCAGACTTTTACTCCTTCTCAACTACGGTAAACTCGCTGGAAACATTAAAAGAATGGTCCTCGTGGTCGTACATAAGGATCGTATACCGGTAATTTCCCGGAATCATGTTCTGATAAAAATCTGGATGAAGGAAAACCGTCATCGTGTCACCCGGAGGTAAAGGATATTCCATCAAGTTAAAGGTATAACCATTTTCATCCTTGACTGGAATCTGATACCATATTCCATCCAGGTTTATCTCCAGCCCATTCACTATAAATGTCTCATCCCAGTACCATTTCCGGTTACTTTCGTTTTTTATCTCAAACTCGAACGACTTTGCTCCAAGCAGCATCACGTTCTCATTTGAGAGGGAGACGCCAAAATTTTTCGCAGGATATCCGCTCTGCTTCTTCGATTCACACAAGCTGTCTTTCCACAGGTCTACGTCCAGTACCTCCTGTCTGGTTAGCTTATTATGATACATCAACATCCCCAGAAGCAGGCATAAACCCAGGCCCCCGCCGATTGCTATTTTTTTCAGCGTCATGTTCTCACCCTCAGACGGAGGCATCCTCGGGCGGGGCGGTCTCGGCATTTTCCTCCCGGCCGGCCAGGGCCAAGGAGATGACCTTGTCCCCCTCCTCCTTGAAGCGCATGACGATGACCCCCTGGGTGGCCCGCCCCGCCATACGGATGGAGTCCACATGGGTACGGATGAGGATGCCCGACTGGGTGACCAGCAGCAGGTCCTCGGAGCCGTCCACCACCTTGATTCCCACGATGGGGCCGGTCTTCTCGGTGACCATATAGTTCTTGATACCCAGGCCCCCCCGGTTGGTGACCCGGTACTCCTCCACAGGGGTCCGCTTGCCAAAGCCCTTTTCGGTGATGGACAGCACGGTCTTGCCCTCGGTCATCCGGGCGGCGCCCACCACATAGTCCCCCTCCCGCAGGCGGATGCCCCGGACTCCCACGGCGTCACGGCCCATGGGGCGCACGTCGTTCTCGTCGAAGCAGACCGCCATGCCGTCGTGGGTGGCGATGAGGATTTTTTTCGTCCCATCGGTCTCCCGCACGCAGACCAGCTCGTCCCCCTCGTCCAGTCTCAGGGCGCGGATGCCGTTGTTGCGCAGGTTTTTCAGGGTCTGGACGGGCAGGCGCTTCACCGTGCCGTCCCGGGTGACCATAAAGAGGAAGAGCTTCTCGTTCTCCTTCTCCCGGTAGTGGAGCATGGTCTGTACCCGCTCCCCCTGCTCCACCTGGAGGATGTTGATGATGTTGGTCCCCTTGGCGGTCTTCCCCGACTCGGGAATTTGATAGCCCTTCTTGCGGTAGACCTTGCCGGTGTCGGTGAAAAAGAGGATAAAGTCGTGGGTGGAGGCGGTGAACACATCCACCACATAGTCCTCCTCCCGGGTGGTGATGCCCTTTTTCCCCATTCCCCCCTTGGACTGGGCGGCGTACTCGCTTACCGGGGTACGCTTGATATACCCCGCCTGGGTGAGGGTAAAGACGCACTGCTCCTCCTCGATGAGGTCCTCAATGTCGATCTCGTCCTCCACGTCCTGGATTTCGGTGATCCGGTCGTCCCCGTACTTGTCCCGGATGGCGATGAGCTCGTCCTTGAGCACTCCCCGGAGCATGGTTTCAGAGGCCAACAGCTCGTTGAAGTAGGCGATGCGCTCCTCCAGCTCCTTGTATTCCGCCTCCAGCTTCTCCCGGTTCAGCCCCTGGAGGGCGATGAGCCGCATGTCACAGATGGCCTGGGCCTGGACATCGTCCAGCTGGAAGCGCTCCATCAGACGCTCTTTACCGTTGTCGTAGCTGGTGCGCAGGATATGGATGACCTCGTCGATGTGATCCTGGGCGATAAGCAGCCCCTCCAGCAGGTGGGCCCGCTCCTGGGCTTTTTTCAGGTCGTACCTGGTGCGGCGGATGATGACCTGCTCCTGATAGGCGATATACTCGTCCAAAATGTGCCGCAGGGAGAGAATCCGGGGCTGGAGCTTGCCGTTCACCTCCACCAGGGCCAGCATATTGATGGCGAAGGTGGTTTGCAGCTGGGTCTGGGCGAAGAGCCGGTTGAGTACCACCTGAGGGTTGGCGTCCCGCTTCAGCTCGATGACGATACGCATACCATTGCGGTCGGTCTCGTCCCGGATATCCGAGATGCCCTCCAGCCGCTTGTCCTCCACCTGGTCGGCCATGCTTTTAATGAGCATCCGCTTGTTCACCTGGTAGGGGATCTCGTTGATGACAATGCGGGTGCGGTCCTTACCGAACTCCTCGAACTCGTGCCGCGCCCGGATGGTCACCCGCCCCCGCCCGGTGGCGTAGGCCGCCCGGATGCCCGCCCGTCCCATGATGATGGCACGGGTGGGGAAGTCGGGGCCGTGGATGTGCTCCATCAGGTCCGTCAGGGTAGCCTCCGGGTCGTCCAGCACGCAGATAGTGGCGTTGATGACCTCCCGCATATTGTGGGGCGGGATGTTGGTGGCCATACCCACGGCGATGCCGGAGGAGCCGTTGACCAGCAGGTTGGGGAACCGGGAGGGCAGGGTTCGGGGCTCTTTTCGGGTCTCGTCAAAGTTGGAGTCCCAGTCCACTGTGTCCTTCTCGATGTCCCGGAGCATCTCATCCGAGAGCTTGGACATCCTGGCCTCGGTGTAACGGTAGGCCGCCGGGGGGTCGCCGTCCACCGAGCCGAAGTTGCCGTGGCCGTCCACCAGCATATACCGCATGGAAAAATCCTGGGCCAGCCGGACCATGGCGTCGTAAACCGACCCGTCACCGTGGGGGTGGTAGCGGCCCAGCACGTCGCCCACGCAGGTGGCGGACTTTTTGAAGGGTTTATCTGCTGTCAGGTTATCCTCATACATGGCGTAGAGGATGCGCCGGTGGACCGGCTTCAGACCGTCCCGCACGTCGGGGAGGGCCCGGCCTACGATGACCGACATGGCGTACTCAATATAGGAGTTCTCCATTTCGGGGACCAGAGAGGTCACTTCGATCTTTTGGTCCGGGAACCGGATCTCCTCGGGGTCGTATTGGGGTTTTTTACTCATAGCAAATCCTCGCTTTATTTTCACCGGAAAATTTTACAGGCGCTTTCCATTCCGCGGGCGGTCAGGTCATTTTGAGCCAGTCCATTCCCGGGTACGGCTCTCCTGTGTGGATATACCACTCCACGCACTTCGCCGCCAGGTCCCGGTCCCGCATGGTGTACTTCATAAGAATGATGGACTGTCCATCGCTGGCCTGGATGGGGGCCTCCTCCTCGGAGTCCAGATAGTTCGGATCAAAGCAGGACCACTCTGTATTCGTCTCCTCATCGTAAATCGACAGGGAGATCAACTCCTCAGAGCTGTCCATCAGGAAAAACCCCTCCTCCCCGCAGTCATCCGGGCAGAGGAACAGGCCCCAATAGGTTCCGTTCCGGACCTTTTCCACGATTTTCTCCACCCCAGCCCTGGAGATATCCGTGATCTCCGTCTCCTCGCTGGTATTGAACTCCTCGTTGGCGTAGCGGACCCAGATGTCCTCCGGCATGGCCGGGACAGGTCTCTTTGGGATGATCTCCTCCATACACGCGCTCCTTTTCATTGCTCCGCACTCACCGGGCGGCCATCGCTTCTTCCTTACGAAAAGCTCTCCTTCAGCCAGTCCATCCCGGGGTAGGGCTCCAGGGTGTGGGCATACCACTCCACGCACCTGGCTGCCAGCTCCCGGTCTCTCATGGTACACTTCATGGGGAACACGGACTGTCCATCGCTGGGTGTGATGGGGGCCTCCTCATTGGAATCCAGCAGTTCCGGATCAAAGCAGGCCCAGGAGGTTTCTGTCTCCGCGTCCCAAATCTGCAAGAAAATCAGCTCATCTGAGGATTCCAGCTCCAGAAAGCCCTCCTCGTTCTCCTCATCCGGAGCCATCATGACGCTGCGGTATTTCCCGGTACGGACCTTCTCCACAATCGACCGGATGCTCTCCTCTGAGAGGTCATGAATCTCCAGACCGGGAAGCGCTCCCCGGCTGGCCATACGGATCTTAACCCCCTCCGGCAGGGGCGGGACGTCGCCTTTTTTTACAATCTCTTCCATAAAAATCTCCCTCAATAGTCCAGGTTCACCGCGTACTTGGCGTTGCGCTCAATGAACTCCTTCCGGGGCTCCACCTTCTCCCCCATGAGGATGGTAAAGGTCTCGTCCGCCCGGACGGCGTCATCCAGCTCGATGCGGCGCAGGGTCCTCTTTTCCGGGTCCATGGTGGTCTCCCAGAGCTCCTGGGGGTTCATCTCGCCCAAGCCCTTAAAGCGGGAGATATCCACCTTGGCGTTGGGGTTATCCCCCCGCAGCTCGGCGGAGATTTTGTCCCGTTCCTCCTCTGAGAAGGCCAGCCGGGTGGTCTTCCCTCTGGTCAGCTTAAACAGGGGCGGCACGGCGGAATAGACGAAGCCGTTTTCGATGAGGGGCCGCATAAACCGGAAGAAGAAGGTAAGCAGCAGCGTACGGATATGGGCGCCGTCCACATCGGCATCCGCCATAATGATGACCTTGTGGTAGCGGAGCTTATTCAAATCGAAATCGTCCCCGATGCCCGCTCCCAGGGCGGTGATGACGGGGGTGAGCTTGTCGTTGCCATAGACCTTATCCGCCCGGGCCTTCTCCACATTGAGCATCTTACCCCACAGAGGGAGGATGGCCTGGAAGCGGCTGTCTCTCCCCTGGGTGGCGGAGCCGCCGGCGGAGTCCCCCTCGACAATATAGATCTCGGTGAGCTCAGGGTTTGCCTCATTGCAGTCCCGGAGCTTGTCGGGCATAGCGGCTCCTCCCAGGGCGGTCTTTCTCCGAATGGACTCCCGGGCCTTTCTTGCGGCCTCCCGGGCGCGGTTGGCCATCAGCGCCTTGTCCAGGATGGCCCGGCCTACCGCAGGGTTTTCTTCCAGATAGATCTCCAGCTTCTCAGAGACGATGGCGTTGACCAGGGTACGCATCTCGCTGCTGCCCAGCTTGGTCTTGGTCTGCCCCTCGAACTGGGCCTTGGTGAGCTTGACTGAGATGACCACAGTCAACCCCTCCCGGCAGTCGTCCCCCGAGACCTTCTCATCGTCCTTGAGCAGCTTTATTTTTCGTCCGTAGGCGTTCAGCGCGTTGGTCAGGGCCCGCTTAAAGCCCTCCTCGTGCATACCGCCCTCCGGGGTGTGGACATTGTTGGCGAAGGAGACCATGACCTCCTGGAAGCCGTCATTGTACTGCATGGCAATTTCCGCCATGGAGTCCTCCTTCGCGCCTGACATATAGATCACATCCGAATGAATGGGGTCCTTATTTTTATTGATGAAGGTGACAAACTCCCGGATACCCCCCTCGTAGCACATATCGTCCTCCTGCTCCTGGCCGGGGCGCAGGTCCACCGTCTGAATGCGCAGGCCGGCGTTGAGGAAGGCCTCCTCCCTCATCCGGGTGTGGAGGGTGTCATAGCTGTACTCCAGGGTATCAAACATCTCCGGGTCGGGCTTAAAGGTGACGGTGGTGCCGGTGTGATCTGTTTTGCCCACCACCTTCATCTCCTGGGTGATCTTGCCCCGGGCAAACCTCATCTCATAAATTTCCCCTTTTTTGTGGACCTGGACCTCCAGCCACTCGGACAGGGCGTTCACCACCGACGCGCCCACCCCGTGGAGGCCGCCGGAGACCTTATACCCGCCGCCGCCGAATTTTCCCCCGGCGTGGAGGATGGTAAAAACCACCTCCAGGGCGGGTTTTCCCGTCTGGGGCTGGATGTCCACCGGGATGCCCCGGCCGTTGTCGGTGACGGTAATGGTATTTCCCGGGTTGATGGTTACGGTGATATCGGTACAGTGCCCGGCCAGGGCCTCGTCAATGGAGTTATCCACGATCTCATACACCAGGTGGTGCAGTCCTGACTCGGACGTGGAGCCGATATACATTCCCGGCGTCTGCCGCACCGCCTCCAGCCCCTCCAGGACCTGGATCTCTGAACCGCCGTACTCGTGGTCCGTTTGGGTGGTGTTCAATTCGTTTTGCAGGTTTAATTCTTCAGACATAGTTTACCTCCGCGATGCTTCATCACTGCCCGCCATATCGGGACCGGATTTCTGGTTTATAGTGTGGACAAATTTCTCTGCTGGCTGCTGTAGTTTCTGCCCTCCGCGGACTTGCCAGGGAGGTCTACAGAAGAGGATCGGACTGCTCCGCCCTCATGGCCAGGGTGTCGGAGGACAGGGGGGAGAGATAGACCACCGGCTCTCCCCACCGGCTGTCCGCCAGGATAAAGGACCGGGGCAGGTCACCGGCCAGCCAGATGGTCCGGCCCTCCTGCTCCGCCCGCTCCAGGAACTCCCGGGTCTTATAGGCCCAGCTGGCGTTGTCCAGATCAAAGATGCCCAAAATATCCCTCTCCTGTAGGAGGGTGGACTGACCCAAATGGAGATACATGGTTCATACCAGCCTTCCGTCCTGAATGTGGAACGCCCTTCCCCCCTCCAGGCCCTCCAGCTTTTCCTCCTCGCAGCAGGTGATAAAGACCTGTCCCCCCCGGATGCGGTTGAGCACAAAGGCCTGCCGCCTGGGGTCCAGCTCGGAGAGCACATCGTCCAGCAGGAGGACGGGCCACTCTCCGGTCTCCTCCTGAAAAATCTCCCGCTGGGCCAGCTTGAGGGAGAGGGCGGCGGTACGGGTCTGGCCCTGGGAGGCGTAGGTCTTGGCGTTTTTTCCGGCGATCACCACAGATAGGTCGTCCTTGTGGGGGCCGGACAGACACTGACGCGCGTCCAGCTCCGCCTGCCGGTGGGTCTCCTGGTGCTTGAGCAGCTGGGGGAGGAGTTCTTTGGGCTGGGCGAGGGGGTCTGTCACGGTGGACACCGTCTCATAGCCCAGTTCGAGCTCCTCCCGGCCCCCGGAGAAGTCGGAGTGGATGGCCCGGGTATGCCTCTGGAGCCGCTTGATAAAGTGGGCCCGGTAGTGGATGAGGAGGGCGCCCATCTGCGCCATACGCAGGCTGAAGTCGTCCAGGGTCTGGAGGAGGGAGGGATTTTCCGGCCAGTCCCGCAGGATTCGGGTCTTGTGCTCATAGAGGCGGCCATACTCTCCCAGAGCCTGGGCGTACCGGGGCCGCAGCTGGCAGATGGCCCCGTCCAGGAATTTTCTCCGCTCCGCCCCTCCCGCCCGGATGAGGGACAGGTCCTCGGGACAGAAGAGCACCGTATTCAGAATGCCCGCCAGCTCCCCGGCGGTTTTCAGCCGCACCCCGTTGGCGTACAGCTGCCGCCCCCTGCCCCGAAAGAGTTTTGCTTCCAGGGAAAACTCCCGTCCCCGGCTGAGCGCCTCCCCCCGGAGGAAGGCGGAGTCCACCCCCAGCATAATCATCTCCCGGTCGTATCTGGCCCGGTGGGAGCGGGCGGCGGACAGATAGGCGATGGACTCCAGCAGGTTTGTTTTACCCTGAGCGTTGTCCCCATAGATCAGGTTTACCCTCGGGTCGAACTCTGCCTCCAGGTGGGAGTAGCTCCGGAAGAAATCCAGTGTCAGGCGTTTGATGGTCACGTCACAATGAGCTCCGTCTCGCCGTCAATGGCCGCCCTGTCCCCGGAGCGCAGCTTCTTTCCCCTCATGGCGCAGGGCTCCCCGTTCACCGACACCCGCCCCTCCTGAATGATACGCTTGGCGTCTCCCCCTGTCTCCACAGCCCCGGCGAATTTCAGCAGGTCCTGGAGCTTGATGAATTCGGTGTGTATTTTGATTTCATGCGATTCCATATTGATTCCCTCTCTTAATACAAAGACAGATCGCACATAAATTTCCAATAGCCTGTGCGCTTCCTCATGACGCCCGGGTCCAGGACCTCCATTACCTCTCGGAAAGGGGCGTACAGGTCCTTGCTGTGCCGGAAGATGTAGTCCAGCTCGGTTTGATTTGGATGCTGCTCCGTATAGGCTCTGACCGTCTGGGAGAATTGGGGGTAAAAGCTCCGCCAGCAGGCCATGGACAGCAGGTACTGCTCCAGGCTGCTGTTGATGAAGGAGAAGACATCCCCGAAGGAGTCGTGGACCCACTTCCACACCGTGCCGGTACTCAGCTCCACCACCACCAGGACAAGCTCCTCGGTTTTGTTCCACTCGTCCCTCCGGTCTGGCTTGCCATAGTTCACGGTGGTGCAGCTCCGGCCCAGGGTGCGGTACTCTCCGATGACCAGATACCGCTTTCTTTTTACCGTCTCGACCCGCAGACACTTCACCCAAAAGACCACGCCGGGATAGACGCTCCGCCTGTCCTCCTCCTCCTCGTCGGGACTCCGGTGGTCCAGGAACCGGTCCGGCAGACCCACTTGCGTGAGGAAATCCCGGACGGCATCGGGGAGTTCCAGGTCTTTTAGCTGAAAACTGTGGTAGCGCCCCAGCCTTGGCTCCTTGAGAAACTCCGGGTCAGGCTCCAGTTCAGCTCCCGCCGCTTGGAGGTTCTCATAGAACTGGAGCAGAGGGGGATAGTTCATCCAGTTGGGGCGTCTCTCTGTCTGTTCCATGGGGACCCCCGTCAACTGGCCTTCAAACGGACGGGGAGGACCATATAGATGAAGTTCTCCTCCCCCTCGGCGGGCAGGATGACGCAGGGGGCCACTCCGGAGGTGAACTCCAGCCGCAGCCGCTCCGCCGGGGCGGCTTTCAGGGCGTCCTTCAGGTATTTGTTATTGAAGCCGATCTCCAATCCCTGGCCGTCCCCCTCGATGGGACACTGGTCGGCGGCGTCTCCGATGGCGGTTTTTGTGGTGATGTCCACCACCCCGTCCCCGAAGACGCAGCGCAGGGGGGATTTCAGCTTTTCGCTGATAATGAGGGACACCCGGTCAATGGAGGTGAGCAGCGCCCGGCCGGCGCATTCCACTTGAATGGTGTTGTTCCGGGGGATGGCGTTGCGGTAGGCGAGGAACTCCCCCTCCAGCCGCCGGCACACCAGGAGGTTGTCTCCCGTCCGGAACAGGATGTGCCGGGCCCCCTGGATCACGGTGACGGGCTCCTCCCCGGAGCAGATTTTCTCCACCTCCCCCAGGGCGGCGCCGGGGACCACGAAGGAGAAGGCGTCCGCCCCGGTCCTCTCGTCCATCTTCTCCCGCCGGAGGGCCAGCCGGTAGCCGTCCACCGAGACCACCGTCAGGCTGTCCCCTTCAATTTCAAAGAGGGAGCCGGTGTGGACCGGGCGGCTCTCGTTGTCGCTGACCGCGAAAAGGGTCTGGTTGATCATGGAGCGCAGCACATTCTGACCGATGGTCAGACTGTTTTGCTGGTCCACTGAGGGCAGCTCAGGGAACTCCTCCGCGTCGGTGGCCAGGATCTTGTACTTGCTGGGGCCGCACTGGATATGGACGGTGTACTCTTGAGAGGAGACCACCACCACATCGTCGGGGAGGTTGCGTACAATCTCTCCGAACAGCCGTGCGGGCAGGACCAGGGAGCCGGTCTGGGTAATCTCGCTGGGGACTCGAGCCTGTATGCCGGTCTCTAAGTTGTAGCCGGTTAGACGCAGCTCGCTTCCGGCCTCGATGAGAATGCCCTCCATAGCGGGGATGGAGCTCTTGACGGCTACTGCCCGGGAAGTAACGGAGACCGCGGCGGACAGAAGCGCTTTTTCGCAGGAGAATTTCATAGGAGTCCCTCCAGTTTTTCTCTCCCCCACAGGGGAGGAGAGGATTTTTTTCGCAGTAGACGGTAGTAGGGGAAAAAATTGTTGAAAAGTGGAAAAACCCGTTGCGGCACAAGAGGCAGCCCTTCAACAGCCAATGTTGAAGAAAAATGAAAACTTTCCTCCCATGTGGAAAAAAAGGAGGCGGCCCGAAAAAAGGATCAACATTCCACAAAAAATGTTGAAAACTCAGGCGCACTGCTACTCGAACCGGCTGTTGATGTTCCGGGTGATGTCCTTGATGATCTCCCCCATCTCCGAGTCGCTTTTGAGTACCTTCTCAATGCGGCCCAGGGCGTGGACGACGGTGCTGTGGTCCCGGTTGAACTCCTTGCCGATGTCCTGGAGGGAGATATCCACCATCTCCCGGATAAGGTACATGGCCACCTGGCGGGCCAGGGTGAGGTCCTTGAGCCGTCCCGGCCCCCGGATGCTGGCCGGGTCCAGGTTGTAGAACTTGCACACCTCGTCAATGATGATCTCCGGGGTGGGGAGAAAGTCGGATTTTTCCTTAAAAATGTCCTTGACCGCCCGGATGACCGTGTTTTTGTCCACCGAGTCCCCGATGAGATCCTGATAGGCCATGATTTTATTGACCGTGCCCTCAATCTGCCGGACGTTGGCGGTGATATTTTCCGCGATCAGCTGGATGATGTAGTCGGGCAGCTCCATCCCCATACGGATGGACTTGTTTTTGATGATGGCCATACGGGTCTCGTAGTCGGGCCGCTGGATGTCGGCGATGAGGCCCCACTCGAAGCGGGTTTTCAGGCGGTCCTCCAGCCGGAGCATCTCCTTTGGGGGGCGGTCGGCGGTGAAGACGATCTGTTTTTTCAGCTCGTACAGGGTGTTGAAGGTATGGAACATCTCCTCCTGGGAGGAGTCCTTGCCCAGGATAAACTGGATATCGTCCATGAGGAACACGTCGGCGCCCCGGTATTTTTCCCGAAACTCCGCGTTTCGGTTCTCCCGGATGGCGGTAATCATCTCGTTGGTAAAGGTGTCCCCCTTGATGTAGATGATGCGGTACTCCGGGTGGGTGTCGTGGATGGCGTGGGCGATGGCGTAGAGCAGGTGGGTCTTGCCCAGGCCCGAGTCCCCGTAGATAAACAGGGGGTTGTAGCTCTGACCCGGGTTGCCCGCCACCGCCCGGGCGGCGGCGTGGGCGAACTTGTTGGAGGAGCCCACCACAAAGCGCTCGAAGGTGTAGTCCTCCGTCCCGGGCAGGAAGCTCCCCGCGCCCTTCTGGTAGCCGGCAAGCTCGTTCTCCGTAAGGACGAGCACCTGAAAATCAGAGGAGAACAGCTCACGCAGGGCGTTTTGGATGGGGGGGATGTAGCGGGCGGTGATGATATCCCGTTTCAGCCGGGTGGGGCTGTAGAGCACGAAGCTGCTCTCCTCCAGGGAGACGGCCTCAGCATCATCGAACCAGGTTTTCAGGGTGGTGGCGGTCATCTCCTCTCCCATCAGGGCGACCACCTTCTCCCACACTTCCGCGGCGGGATTCATGGGCTCTCCTCCTTTTAACAGCACATCTGGAAAAAGCCTCCATTCAAAGCGCCTTCCCCGCTGTGCCGGAGAAGGCGGAAAAATGCAGACCCTTCCACCCTTCTATTATACCAAAAACAGGAACAGACCGCAAGGATTTCCCACATATTTTTCTGCTTTTTCTATCCAGGCGGAAAAAATCACCCAGCCGCTGGGAGAGGAGGAAATATTTGGCTCCCAAACGCCGGCGCGGGGAAAATTTCTGAAAAAACTGCTCCCCTGGAGCAAAAGGTGGTTGACACAGGCCGGGATGATTTGCTATAATGATGGACGTATCTTCCCGGGGAGCGGCGGATTGTGCCTGTTTCCCCCGGGATTAAGCTACAGACCGCAGTCTTCCAAAGACTGTTGTTGGGCCGGGAGAGCCGGCTTGAGATTGAATGAGGAGGTGTCCCCTATGCTTCGTACCTATCAGCCCAAGAAGCGGCAGCGCTCCAAGGAGCACGGCTTCCGCAAGCGTATGGCTACCCGCAATGGCCGTAAGGTGCTGGCCCGCCGCCGTGCCAAGGGCCGCGCCCGCCTGACTCTCTGATCCCAGGGCGGGGTCATGTTCCGGCATATCCGGCCTGGAGGAGCGGAAGGACACAGACACATATGACTGCACAGAAGGGGCGTGGGAGCTATTCCCCCGCCCTATGTGTGCATACGGAGGAAAACATGGAGCATACGGTCCCGCTGAAGCAGAATCATGAGTTCCGCCGGCTGTACAGCAAGGGCAGGAGCGCCGTGTCCCCCTACTTTGTCATCTACTGCCGGAGGACAGGACGTCCAGCCAGCCGGCTGGGCATCACCACCGGGGTCAGGCTGGGCAACGCGGTGAAGCGCAACCGCGCCCGCCGCCGTATCCGGGAGCTGTACCGCACCCGGGAGCGGGGCCTTCTTCCCGGCTATGACATCGTGGTTGTGGCCCGCACCCGGGCGATCTACGGCCGGCACGCCGACCTGGCGCGGTGCTTTGACCAGCAGATGAAAAAGCTGGGCCTGACCGCTCCAAAGGGGGACAGGCCCCAATGAGCCGTTTGCTGCTGGCCCTGATCCGGGCTTACCAGCGGAACATCTCCCCCCTGCGCCCCCCCTGCTGCCGCTTTATTCCCACCTGCTCCCAGTATGCCCTGGAGGCGGTGGAGAAGTACGGCGCGGCGAAGGGGTGCTGGCTGGCTCTGCGCCGGGTGCTGCGGTGCCATCCATTCCACCGGCAGAGGTCGGTCGAATACGACCCGGTCCCTTAGGGAACCCTGCCATAAATTATATGCGGAGGTTACACTGTGGGTATTATTTTACAGCCCTTTGCCTGGCTGCTTCTGTTCTTCTACCGGGCGTTCAACAGCTATGGTCTGGCGCTGATTATCTTCGGCATTGTGATCAAGCTGCTCCTCTTCCCCGTTACCCTGAAGAGCAAGAAGAGCATGATCCAGACCAGTATGCTCTCAGAGAAGATGCAGCGGCTCCAGAAGCAGTACGGCAAGGACAAGGAGCGCTATAACCTGGAAGTCCAAAAGCTCTATGAGAAGGAAAATGTCAACCCCATGGGGGGCTGCCTGTGGTCCCTGATCCCCATGTTTGTCCTGATCGCCCTGTTCGGCATCATCCGGGAGCCCCTGACCTATTTCATGCACCTGTCTCTGGAGCAGATCCAGCTGCTGGCTCAGGAGCTGGACTGGGAGCACCTGGCGGTCTCCAGCGGCTGGGTGGCGGAGAGCAAAATGGCCAGCTTGCAGGAGGATCTGGCCGCGGGAAAAATCACAAGCCTGTTCCAGAACATAGGTTATAACCAGCTCTATCTGGTCTCCCAGATCACCGCGGAGAACCTGGAGTCCGTCAAAGCCGCCATGAACGCCCATACCGCCGGCGCGGGGGACGGCTTATTTGTGATGAACTTCCAGTTTTTAGGGCTGGATATGTCGGTGATCCCCACCTGGAAGTTCTGGACCGGCGGGATAAAGTGGTCCAGCATCGGCCTGTTTCTCCTGCCCCTGGTGTCCACTGTGGTCTCCTTCCTGTCCATGAAGGTGTCCATGGCCACCAACCGGATGAACAATCAGACTCAGAACGCCCAGGCGGACCAGACCAACCGGATGATGATGTGGTCCATGCCCCTCATGTCCCTGTGGATTGGTTTCACGGTCCCCGCCGGTCTGTCCGTCTACTGGATCACCCAGTATTTTGTCACCATGATTCAGGAGGTCATCTGCGGCAAAATGCTGAAAAAGGACTATGAGGCCGCCCGCGCCGCCTCCGCCAGACGGGAGCAGGAGGAGCGGGAGGAGGAGAAGCGCCGCAAGGAGGAGGCCCGCCTGGAGCGCGCCCGCCGGCTGGAGGAGGAGAAGAAAAACCGGGGCAAAAAGAAAACCTCTCTCAAGAAGGACAAGGAGCCCGAGGAGGAGGGGATCAACCGGGAGGACAGCCGGGAGGGCATCCGGGCCTATGCCAGGGGCCGGGCCTATATCCCTGGGCGCTTCGGCGGGGTGACCCCCTATGTGGACCCCAACGAGCTGATCCGGGCGGAGGAGGAGGCCAAGGCCGCCAAAAAGCGCGGGAAGAAGGCAAAGAAGGAGCAGAACAACGAGGAGAAGGAGCGCTGAGCATGTTAAAGTGGATCGAGACCACCGGGCGTTCTGAGGAGGACGCCATATCCGCCGCTCTGTTTCAGCTCGGTCTGGAGCGGGACGACGTGTCCATTGAGGTGATCGAGCGGGCCAAGTCCGGATTTTTGGGCTTTGGCAGCAACCCCGCCAAGGTGCGGGTGAGCTATGAGGAGGAGGACGGGACCCCCTGCCCCCGGAAAAGTTTGCTGGAGGAGGAGGCTGAACCCGCCCCCTCCGCCCCTCCCGTCCCCCGGAGGGAGGAGCCCGCCCCTGTCCCCGAGGGAAAACAGGAGGAGCCCGCGGAGCAGCCTGTGGAGGAGGAGACCATCCTGGCCGCCAAGCCCCATATGCAGCCTCCCCGCCGCAGTCAGCCCAGGCAGTCCAAGCCACAGCCCCAGCAGCGGCCCGCCAGAGAGGAGAGCCAGCTCCAGGAGGGGGACGAGGTGCTCATCGGAGCCGCCCCCCAGGCCCCGGAGCAGGTGAAACTGTCCCCCGCCGGGGCGGACGACCCCAGAGCGGAGCAGATCAGGAGCTTTCTGACCGGACTGATGGAACATATGAAGGTCCAGGCTGTCCCCGAGGTCTTTGTAACCCAGGAGGGCGGCTATAAGGTGGTGCTTCAGGGGCAGGAGCTGGGGGCCATCATCGGCCGCCGGGGGGAGACCCTGGACGCCATTCAGCAGCTGACCAGCTACACCGTCAACCGGGGCCTGTCCAAGCGGGTGCGCATCCATGTGGACGCCGAGGGCTACCGGGCCAAGCGGGAGGAGTCCCTCCAGCGGCTGGCCCTGAAAATGGCGGGCAAGGTGGTGCGCTACCGGAAAAATATGACCCTGGAGCCCATGAACGCCTACGAGCGGCATGTCATCCATACCGCCCTCCAGAACTACCCCAATGTGACCACCTACTCCACCGGGGTGGAACCCAACCGGCGGACCGTGGTGGCCTACTCCCCCAAGCAGAAATAGAGCATCTCAAGCCGGAAGGGGCTTCCCTTCCGGCTTGCTTCCCTTCCGCCGGAAATTTGAAAAGCAGCTCAGGAGACCGGAGCTGTGGGAAAGGAGCGGCAGATATGCCCACCCCCCTCTACGATGTACTGAAGGAGTACGCCTCCTCCTCCCCTGGCCGCTGGCATATGCCGGGCCATAAGGGAAACTGCCTGACCGCCCCCGAGCTGATGGGAGTCGCCCCCCTGGACGTGACCGAGCTCCCGTCCACCGGGAACCTCTACACCGCCGGCCCCCCCTTTGAGGAGGCTCAGCGGCTGTGGGCGGAGGAGTTCGGCTTTGAATACTGCCAGTTCCTCACCGGGGGCTCCACCATGGGGATTCATACCGGTCTGAGCCTGTGCGCCCGGCCGGGGAGCCGGATTCTGCTGGACCGGAACTGCCACCGGGCCGCGTTCCATGCCCTGGCTCTGCTGGACCTGGAGCCCGTCTATCTGGAGCGGCCCTGGCTGAGGGAGGACAGCCTCATTGGCCCCGTCTCCCCGGAGGATGTGGAAAACTCCCTGGAGCGGCATCCGGATATCAAAACAGTCTGTATTACCTCTCCCACATATGCCGGAGTGCTGTCCAATATCTGGGCCATCTCCCGTATCGTCCATGCCCGCGGTGGAAAACTTTTTGTGGACGGGGCCCACGGAGCCCATCTGCCCTTTCTGGGGTTAGATCCCTTCTCCGGCGCGGACGCGGTGGTGGCGAGCGCCCACAAGACCCTCCCCGCCCTGGGACAGGCCGCCCTCCTCTTCACCCGGGGAATGGAGCCGGAACAGGTGCGGCGGATGGCCTCGGTTTACGGGACCTCCAGCCCCTCCTACCCCATCATGGCCTCCATGGACCTGGCCCGGGACTACATGACCGGGGAGGAGGGCTTCCACGCCTACCGCCGCGCCGCCCTCCAGGTGGCGGAGCTGAGAAGAAGGTTCCCCTCTCTGGAGCCCCGGCCCGGGCTGTCCCTGGACCCTGCCCGCCTGGTCCTCCGGGTGCAGGACGGCCCCGCCTTTGCCCGCGCCCTGGAGGAGAGGGGAATTTTTCCCGAAATGGAGGACGGAGGCCATGTGGTCCTGATCTGCACCGCCCAGGATACGGAGGAAAACTTCTGCCGCCTGACCGAATCGCTGGAGAAGCTCCGTCCCCGGATGGGCCCCTGTCCCCCTCTCCCCCCTCCCCCTCTGCCCCAGCGGGAAATTTCCCTGCGCGCCGCCCTGTTTGCCCCCAGCCGGGCCAGGGTGCTGGAGAACTGCGAGGGGGAGATTGCCGCCGGTCAGATCGCCCCCTACCCTCCCGGCGTGCCCGTGGTGGCCCCGGGGGAGCGGATTGGAAAAAAAGAGCTGGCCTATTTGCAAAAAATAGGGTATAATATGCTCTCAGAAGTGAGGGTGACAGAGGGAGGGGTCCAAAGTTGACCGAACAGGAAAAATTCCGGGCGCAGCTGGTCCAAAGGGAGACGGGTCGGGGCCTGCCCCACGCCTGTATCATAACCGGACCGCTGGAGCTGGCCCGGACAGCCGCCGCCGCCATGGTGTGTACCGCCCCTCTGGGGGAGCGGCCCTGCGGAAGGTGCGTCCCCTGCCGGAAGGCGGAGCAGGAGATTCATCCGGATATCATGACCCTCTCCGGCCCAAAGGAGGGGAAGCCCATCACGGTGGACCAGATCCGCGCCCTCCGCGCCGACGCCTACATCCGGCCCAACGAGGGGGAGCGGAAGGTCTATCTGCTCAGAGAGGCGGACGAGATGAACCCCTCCGCCCAGAACGCCATGCTCAAGCTGCTGGAGGAGGGCCCCTCCTACGCCGCCTTTCTCCTGCTGGCGGACAACCCCCAAAAGCTGCTCCAGACGGTGCGCTCCCGGTGTGAGGAGCTGTCCGCCGGCCAGGAGAGGGAGACCCGCGCCCCCAACCGGCGGATCAGACTGCTGGCGGAGGTCCTGCTGAGCGGCACGGAGGAGGATCTGTTTCAGGCCTCCATGGAGCTGGACAGGGTCAAAAAGGAGGAGCTCATCCCCCTGCTGGAGGAGCTGGAGGGGGAGCTGGGCAGCCGGCTGTCCCAATCCCCCAGCCGGCGCCTGGTGAAGGGGCTGGAGCTGGTCCGGGAGCTGCGGCAGGCCGCCCGTCTCAACGTCAACCAGGGGCAGCTGGCGGGCTGGCTGTGCGCCGGGATGTTTGTGTAAGGAGTAAAATATGATCGAAATCATCAGCGTCCGCTTCAAAAGCGGCGGGAAGCAGTACTATTTCAACCCAAACGGCATGAAGTTTGAGGTGGGGGACGGCGTAATTGTGGAGACCTCCCGGGGGAGCGAGTACACCCAGTGCGTCATGGGGAACACCATGATTGACGAGATGGAGCTCACCGCCCCCCTGCGTCCGGTGGTCCGGGCGGCGACGGCGGAGGACCTCATCGCCATCGAGAAGAAAAAAGAGCGGGAAAAGAAGGTATTCGCCATCTGCCAGCAGAAAATCGCGGAGCATGGCCTGGAGATGAAGCTGGTCAGCGCCGAGTGCAGCTTTGACGGCAGCAAGGTACTGTTTTTCTTCACCTCCGAGGGGCGGGTGGACTTCCGGGCCCTGGTGAAGGACCTGGCCAGCACCATCCACACCCGCATCGAGCTGCGGCAGATCGGGGTGCGGGACGAGGCCAAAATGCTGGGCGGTCTGGGCATCTGCGGCAAGCCCTTCTGCTGCTCCCAATTTTTGGACGAGTTCCAGCCGGTGTCCATCAAGATGGCCAAAACCCAGAACCTGTCCCTCAACCCCACCAAGATCTCCGGCACCTGCGGTCGGCTGATGTGCTGCCTGAAGTATGAGCAGGAGGCCTATGAGGACCTGGTCAAGCACGCCCCCAAGCAGGAGTCCTTTGTGGAGACCCCGGACGGGGCGGGGACGGTGTCCAGCGTCAACCTCCTCCGGCAGACGGTGCAGGTGCGGCTGGACTCCGCCCCGGAGACCCCAAAGTGCTACCACAACTGTGAGCTGTGTGTCATTCGCAGCGGCAAGGGCAAGCGGCCCGAGGGCTATGTGGAGCCCCCCCTGTCCGAGCTGGCCAAGCTCCGCCGTCCGCCCGAGGGCGAGGAGGACAGACCGGCGGGGGAGGAGGACGCCCTGTCCGCCGCGCTGGAGGCCGCCTTCCCCAGCCGCAGGAGCGAGGAGGAACCCCGGGAGGGACGGCGCTCCGACCGCCGCCGGGGGAACAGCCGCCGCTCCCAGCCCAGAAGCGAGGAGGGAGAGGGAACCCCCCAGAAGAGCCAGGAATCCGCCCACTCCGGAGGCCGGAACCACCGCCGGCGCCGCCACTCCAAGGGCGGAAGCGGAAAGGCTCAGGAGTAACCCATGACAGGTTTTCTCAACGCGGTATCCGCCTGCGCGGTGCTGCTGATGATGATGGCGGTGGGCTATTTTATGGGAGCCCGAGGGTGGATGACCGCCCGGGAGAAGAAGTTTGTCAGCCTGTTTATTATCAACATCGCCGTGCCCTGCAACTGCCTGGTGGGCCTGCTGGAGAATTTGGACCGGTCCGGTTTGGCCCAGGCCGGGGTGCAGCTGGTCTCCGGCCTGGCCGGGGTGGCGGTGACCCTGCTGGTCTCCATGGCCGCGGCCTGGCTGCTCCGCCTGCCCCGGGAGCGGTGGGGGGTTTTTGTGGCTATGGCCGGGCTGTCCAACACCATTTTTATCGGCATCCCCGTGTGTACCCAGCTCTTTGGCGAGGCCTGTATGCCCCACCTGATGGTCTACTATTTGGCCAATACCAGCTTCCTCCAGTCGGCGGGCATTTTGCTGGTGGAGGGCTCCGGGGTCCGGAGGGAGCGGCAGGGAGGTCTGCTGGAATTTTTGAAGAACATGTTCCAAAAGCCTCCCATTCTGGGGGTGATTTTGGCGGTGACTCTGCTGGTTCTGGATCTGGAGCCCCCAGGACCGGTGATGCGCTTTGCCAGCTATATCAGCGGCTCGGTGACCCCTCTGGCCCTCATCTACTGCGGCTTTATTGTCTATGAGGTGGGGCTGAAAAACCTCCGCCTCCTCCCCGGACTGCCCGCCATGCTGGCCATCCGGCTGGTGCTGGCTCCGGTGATCTGCTGGGGCAGCTGTGTGCTGTTCGGCGTTACCGGACTGGCCCGGGACGTCTTCATTGTGGAGAGCGCCCTGCCCGTGGTCAGCCAGGTCACCGTCATGGCCGGGGCCTACGGGGCGGATGAGCAATACGCCGCCTCCGGGGCCTGCCTGTCCATCCTGGTCAGCTTTGTCACCATCCCCGTGCTGATGTTGCTGATCGGGTAAATGAGATACTCTGACCCCCGAAGCGGTGCGCCTCGGGGGTCAGATTTTTTATTTGGGGGTTTCCTCTTTTTTCCTCCGGTAGCAGATATCCCGGTTGCCGCAGGTGGCGCACCCCCGGCCACAGCCCCGCTTCTTGCCGTAGTCGTTGTACAGCAGGATAGCGATGGGGATGCCGATGACCGCCGCGGCGAAAAGCGCAATGGCGAAGGGTTCCATAGACGGGCCTCCTCTCAGTCAAAATAGAACAGCTCCTCAAACTTCTTATCCAGGGCGATGCACAGCACCAGAGCCAGCTTGGCGGTGGGGCTGAACTGCCCCGTCTCAATGGAGCTGATGGTCTGCCGGGAGACCCCCACCAGCTTTGCCAGCTCCCCCTGAGAGAGGGATTTTTCCGCCCGGGTTACCTTTAACCGATTTTTCAGGACCAGTTGATCGTCCATTCTATCACCCCTGTGAAAGGTATTTTACCACATAGAACACCAGAATGACAAGGGAGATGATCATAGTAATCAGATCGGAGGTGTTCCTCCGCTTGGTCAGACGGTACAGACGGTTGCTGACGCAGGAGGTCCAGAACATGATGAAAATGGTGTCGGAGGGCAGGTCGTGCAGGCGGTTGTAGGAGTACAGCAGTATCCCCGCCATCAGGGTGAAAAACAGGCTGAAGGACTCTCCCTCCACCCGGATGGTCTTTTCCATCTCATCCTGATTTTTATTTTCCTTCCGGCTCTTTTCCAGAATTTCGTCTCTTTCCATTGAAATTTCTCCTTTTTCGGCGGCCTGCGCTCCAACCCTCCCCGGCCTGGGCGGGTATGGAGAAGGGGCCTGATTCCGCTTCGGTCCGGCCGTGACCTCAGCTTGAGGGTATCATAGCACGCGCTCCCAGTGTTGTCAAGTACGCTTATCAAAAAAATAATAAAACTTGTCAGGAAGGGCTGACTGCGGGGACGGGAAACTTGCATAGGGCTCGCCCGCCCTGCAACTGATTTCTCCGCAAAGCCCAAGAATAGGCTTGCCTTTTTGGGGAAAACGGGGTACAATCAGGAACAATACCGCATCAGCTGGGAGGATATAGCTTATGAAGGAATTTAAGGGAAGTCAAAATTATGTGGCCTCGGAGGAGCTGCTCCGGGCGGCCAACATCGCCATGGTGCTGCAAAAGCCCCTGCTCATCAAGGGGGAGCCGGGGACGGGCAAGACCATGCTGGCAGAGGCCATTGCCCAGGCGCTGGGGAAAAAGCTCATCATCTGGAACATCAAATCCACCACCAAGGCCCAGGACGGGCTGTATGTCTACGATGTGGTCCAGCGCCTGTACGACAGCCAGTTCGGCGGCCAGGGGGTGGACAATATTGAGAAGTACGTGAAGCTGGGCAAGCTGGGGGAGGCGTTCACCGATGACGAACAGGTCATCCTCCTCATTGACGAGATCGACAAGGCGGACCTGGAGTTCCCCAACGACCTGCTGTGGGAGCTGGACCGGATGGAGTTCCACATCCCGGAGACCGGCCGGACGGTGAAAGCAAACCACCGCCCGGTGGTCATCATCACCTCCAACGCGGAGAAGGAGCTGCCCGACGCCTTCCTCCGGCGGTGTGTCTTCCACTACATCGAGTTCCCCGATAAGGAGCTGATGGCGGAGATCGTCCGGGTCCACTACCCCGACATTGGGGAGAAGCTGCTGAATCAGGTGCTGGAGGCCTTTTACAAAATTCGGAACCTGCCACAGATCAAGAAAAAGCCCTCCACCAGCGAGATCATCGACTGGCTCCAAGCCCTCCAGCATGGGGGCGTGGACGTGGGCCGCATCGTGAAGGAGGTCCCCTACCTGGGGGTGCTGCTGAAAAAGAACGAGGACATCGACCTCCTCCGGCGCAACTGGCGGTAAGACCATGTTCGAGGATTTTTTGTACCTCCTCCGGAGGAACGGCCTGAACGTCTCCCTCACCGAGTGGATGGCCCTGGTGGAGGGGCTGGAAAAAAACCTCCACGGGTCCAGTTTTACCGGATTTTATCACCTGTGCCGCTGCCTGCTGGTGAAGAGCGAGGCGGATTTTGACACCTTCGACCGCACCTTTCTGGAATACTTTCGGGATGTCCCCTTCCAGCAGGAGATTTCTCAGGAGCTGTTGGACTGGCTGAACAAACCCGATGTCCTGTCCGAGTACGCCAACTGGGACGAGATCCAGGCGCTGAAAAATCTGGGCTTCACCGAGGAGGAGATCGAGCAGATGCTCAAGGAGCGGCTGCTGGAGCAGACCGAGGAGCACAACGGCGGCAGCTACTGGGTGGGGACCCACGGGATGTCCCTCTTCGGCAATTCGGGTCTGTCCCCCTGGGGCATCCGGGTGGGGGGCCGAAGTATGTACCGCAGGGCCTTCCGGGTGGCGGGGGACCGGAAATTCCGGGACTTCCGCCGGGACAACACCCTGGACACCCGTCAGTTTGAGGTGGCCCTCCGGCATCTGCGGCAGTTCTCCGGCCTGGTGGACCTCCCCCCCACCGAGTTCGACGTGGACCGCACCATCCGGGACACCGCGGACAACGGCGGCGTGCTCAAGGTACGCTACAAGAGGCCCCGGGAGAACACGGTAAAAGTGCTGCTCCTGATGGATTCCGGGGGCTCCATGGACTACTACGCCCAGCTGTGCTCCGCCCTCTTCCAGGCGGTGTCCAAGTCGGGGCATTTTAAGGATCTGAAGGTGTTCTATTTCCACAACTGCCCCTACAGCTGGCTCTATCAGGACCCCACCCTCATCACCCGGAACAGCATCCCCACCGACTGGGTGCTGACCAACCTGCCGGCGGACTACAAGCTCATCCTGGTGGGGGACGCCCAGATGGCCCCTTATGAGCTGATGGGGGGCTGGTACGGCCGGAGCGGACGGGAGGGCGGCCCCCAGTGCGGCATGGACTGGCTGCGGCTGCTGAAGGGCCGGTTCCGCCACGCCATCTGGCTCAACCCCAGCCGCCGGCCCGACTGGGGGGCCTACTGGAGCCAGACCTACGATGTCATCGCCAAGGAGTTCTCCATGTTTCCCCTCACGGTGGACGGCCTGGAGGAGGGGATGAAGAAGCTGCTGACACGATAGAGGTTGCGGAATGGAAATGTGGAAGGGCTGAAAAAATTTCTTGACAGGGAATAAAAAGTGTCATACAATAGTACACTATAAAGCATAGAAAGGGAACAGTACCCCGGGGCGCGGAGCTTCAGAGAGAGGATGGCCGGTGAAAATCCTCCTCCGTCCGGTGGGAAAGGCACCCTGGAGCGCGGAGAGGAAATGCTCTGCCGGCCCCCGCCGTTACCGGGCAAGAGTGTCCCCTCACGGGGAAATTCAGGTGGAACCACGGACTTAACAAAAGTTCGCCCTGAGCCGCACCGGCTCAGGGCGTTTTTGTTTGGAAAGGGGTGATTTTATGACCGAACAACACAAGCAGCAGGCCATTGAGGTGGTAAAAAACATCTGCCGCGTTCTCCACGAAAAGCGGTATGAGGACCTGCCCTCCTGCGTGGACAAGATGGAGTGGGACAACACGGAGGAAATTCGGGAGTGCATCCAGGGCATCCTGGAGATGAACGATTTCGACGTCTTTGACGAGTACGGCGTGCCCTGCAGCTTCAAACCCCAGTATGAGTACCACCATGAGGTGATGTTTTTCGAGTACAAGGACGGGAGCGGCTTCGCCGTGGACTACGAGCTGACCTCCGGCGGCGATTTGACCTATCTCACGCTGCAGCTTGAGTTTTTGTACGAAAATGGCGGTTTGAAGTGTATTTTCCGCACCATTGACCCACAATAAAGAAGAAGGAGTTCATAAAATGAAAAACAGCGAAAAGACCATGGAAAAAATCGTGGCCCTGTGCAAGGGCCGGGGGTTCATCTTCGCCGGGTCGGAGATTTACGGCGGGCTGGCCAACACCTGGGACTACGGACCCCTGGGTGTGGAGCTGAAAAACAACATCAAAAGGGCCTGGTGGAAGAAGTTTGTCCAGGAGAACCCCTACAACGTGGGCCTGGACGCCGCTATTCTGATGAATCCACAGGTGTGGGTGGCGTCGGGGCATGTGGGCGGCTTCTCTGACCCGCTGATGGACTGCAAGGAGTGCAAAGAGCGCTTCCGGGCGGACAAGGTCATTGAGGAGTGGTGTCAGGAGCACCAGTTCGACCTGGGCCACAGCGTGGACGCCATGAGCCAGGCCCAGATGAAGGAGTTTGTGGAGGAGCACCAGATCCCCTGTCCCTCCTGCGGCAAGTTCAACTGGACGGATATCCGCCAGTTCAACCTGATGTTCAAGACCTTCCAGGGGGTCACCGAGGACGCCAAAAACACCGTCTACCTCCGCCCGGAGACCGCGCAGGGCATTTTTACCAACTTCGTCAACGTCCAGCGCTCCACCCGCCGCAAGCTGCCCTTCGGGGTGTGCCAGGTGGGAAAATCCTTCCGCAACGAGATCACCCCGGGGAACTTCATCTTCCGCACCCGGGAGTTTGAGCAGATGGAGCTGGAGTTCTTCTGCCAGCCGGGGACCGAGCTGGAGTGGTTCAGGTACTGGAAGAACTTCTGCCACCAGTGGCTGCTGGACCTGGGCATCCGGGAGGAGAACCTGCGCCTGCGGGACCACGACCCCGAGGAGCTGAGCCACTACTCCAACGCCACCACCGACTTTGAGTTCGCCTTCCCCTTTACCGACTGGGGCGAGCTGTGGGGGGTGGCCAGCCGGACCAGCTTTGACCTGACGGCTCACCAGAACACCTCCGGCAAGGACCTGACCTATTACGACCAGGAGAAGGATGAACACTATATCCCCTATGTAATCGAGCCCTCCCTGGGTGTGGAGCGTATGCTGCTGGCCTTCCTGTGCAACGCCTACGATGAGGAGGTGGTAGGCCAGGACAAAAAGGGGAAGGACGATGTGCGTACCGTCCTGCGGCTCCACCCCGCCCTGGCCCCCTTCAAGGCGGCGATCCTCCCCCTGTCCAAAAAGGATATCCTCTCCGGCCCCGCCCAGGAGTTACAGCAGGAGTTGAGCAAGTACTTCATGGTGGACTACGACGACACCGGCTCCATCGGCAAGCGCTACCGCCGGCAGGATGAGATCGGGACCCCCTTCTGTATCACGGTGGACTTCCAGACCGTGGGGGACGAGACCACCCCCGCCGACCACTGCGTCACCATCCGCAGCCGGGATACCATGGACCAGGTCCGCATCCCCATCCGCGAGGTAAAAGCCTGGCTGGAGGAGAAGCTGGCGTACTGATTACAAAAAAGCGCCGTCCATCTGGACGGCGCTTTTGGTATTTACTTCAAGGTCTCAAGCATTTTCAGGGAGACCAGCAAAGCCTCCCCAACTCTTTTTTGTTCCCGGCGGTACGTTTCTCCAAAGGCCGCAGCAATGCTGTTATGTGGGAGGGCTTGCTTCCACATGGGGATGCGGGGGACTGGTACTCCCCCGTATTCTGCCTCTGTCCGTTTACACGGTCGGAGGCGGTTCCGATTGTTCGCACTCATAAACGTAGTCCGTGGCGGCATAATAGAGGAGGACGGACCGGTCTCTGGTGCGTGTGCTGAGGTAGTTGGGGTTCTGCTCCCCGTTGACGGCGAAGACGCTCCCCGCCCTGACGCTGCGGTCCCAGGGGGAGTACGGCAAAATACTCCCCGGGTCTGCCGGGACAGCGGTCACCTGAAAGCCCCGGCCCGTCAGTACAGCGGAGGCATCCTCATAGTGGAGGCCCATCACGTTTGGAAGCTCTCTGACGCTGAGTCCGTCCACAAAGCTGCACGTTGCGCTCCACAATCCCATTAAAACGAGGAGTCCAAGCAACCCTGTCCGCCATTTCTTATATCTGTCTTCTCTTACACGGTTCATATTGCCGCCTCCGGACGCATAAACTGGATATGGGGAATATTCCTCATAATTGCCTGGCATCATTTTATGGGATAATGGATAAAAAGTCAAGGGGCTGTATCCATGATTTCCTTTGAGCCGCTTCGCAGGCTTCTGGCCGAGCGAAACATCAGCACATATTTTTTGAGAAACAAATGCGGCATCTACAACTTGGACAGCAAAACAATCCAGCGGTTTATGAATGATGAATCGGTATCGACCTATACCCTCAACGCGCTCTGCAATATTTTGGACTGCGATGTCTCGGATATTGTCAGGTTTTATCCGGACGTCCCTGTGGAGGGGAAAAAGGACCCTCCCTGAGAGGCGCAACTGAACAGGCGGAGCGAAAAAACGGCGCAGGCCAGGGCGTGAATGCCTTGACCTGCGCGTTTTTTCAGTTGCGCCGCAGCCAGAGCCACCGGGTCAACAGGGCGGCGGAGATGGTAAAAAAGACCTCCAGGGCGGTGGTCACCATCCGGGGGATGAGGAAGAGGAGCCCGCAGCCCCCGGTGATGAGCCACCATCCCAGCAGACCTCCCCGCCAGCGGGCCCGATCCCTCCGGTACAGGGAGAGGATGACGCACAGCAGGGCCAGCATCAGCAGCACGCTGGACCCGGCGGCCAGCAGCACATGGAGGGCGGCATATTTGGGAAAGCAGGCGGGCAGGTAGGGGATGGCCATGGCGTAGCACAGGGAAAGCAGGGAGCACAGCGTAATCAAACGCACCCCTCTCCCCGCCCGCCGGCTGGGGAGGGCGAAGGCAAGCTTGTGGAGCATGACAAAGAAGTACCCTCCGGCCAGCAAGCCCCAATAGAGGAAGCCCCGGTAGTGGCCCGGTCCGGTGACAGCGAGGACGGAAAAATTACTGCCAAACCACTCCACGCTCCCGGCGAAGAGCAGGGTGTAGGCCGGGATTAGAAAGCAGGCGAAGAGGTCCAGCCAGAACTGTTTTTTTGGCATCACTTCACCGCGGCAGCGACCAGGTCACCCCGCTCGTTGAAGTGGACGGGGCGGATCTGGCTCCCGGTGACCTTGGCGATCTCATCCAGCCGCAGCCCCTCCGCGATGGTGGACACCAGGGAGAAGGCCACCCCGTGGCGCTTGGCCCGTCCGGTGCGGCCAATGCGGTGGATATAGTATTCGTTCTCATCGGGGACATCGTAGTTGAATACCGCGTCCACATCGTCAATGTCCAGCCCCCGGGCGGCCACATCGGTAGCGGCCAGCACCCGGAGCTTCCCGTCCCGGAATTTTTTCAAGGTCCGCTCCCGGAGGGCTTGGGTGATATCCCCGTGGATGGCCTCACAGGAGACCCCCCGCATCTCCAGCAGCCCCGCCAGCCGGTCGGTCATGTTTTTGGTGTTGCAGAAGGCGATGACCCGCTCATAGTCCCCCATCTCCAGCAGCCGGGCCATGGTGTCCGCCTTCTCCCCCCGGTCCACCTCCAGGCGGTACTGGACAATATCCGGGCGGTTCTCCTGGTCCGCCTGAACGGTGATCTCCACCGGGTCCCGCTGGTAGACCCAGGAGATGTCCAGCACCTCCCGGGAGATGGTGGCGGAGAACATGCCCACATTCCGGCGCTGGGGCATCTGGTCCAGGATACGGGTCACGTCCCGGACGAAGCCCATGTCCAGCATCCGGTCCGCCTCGTCCAGCACCACCGTCTCCACCTTGTCCAGCCGGACGGTGCGCCGCTTCATGTGGTCCATCAGCCGTCCGGGGGTGGCGACCACAATCTGGGGGTGCTTTTTCAGCTGGGCGATCTGTTTGTCGATGGGCTGGCCGCCGTAGAGGCACACCACCCGGACCCCCTCCTTAAAGGCGCACAGGTCCCGCAGCTCGTCCCGGATCTGGATGGCCAGCTCCCGGGTGGGGGCCAGGACCAGCCCTGTGACATCGGCCGAGCCGGGGTCGGTGTGCTCCACCATGGGGATTCCGAAAGCAAAGGTTTTGCCTGTCCCGGTGGGGGCCTTGGCGATGACATCCCTCCAGTCCATAAAGTAGGGGATGGCCCCGGACTGGATGGGGGTGGCCTCCACGTACCCCTTTTTGCCGATGGCCTGCATCAGCTCCGGGGAGAGTCCCATCTGATCGTAGCGGGCGGCTGTGTTGACGGTTTGTCCATTGATTTCCATAGTTCTATCCCTCTTCTGTATTGACATTCTCCCCTCTATTATACCTGTTTTTTCACGGTTGTCTATCCTTTTTGTGTCCTCTGCCTCTTTTCCCAAAATTCTCCCGGAGAGAGGGGGCAGGACTGCGGCGTCAGAGGCGGTCTCTGCCCTGGACACAGCACAAAAAACCCCCGCGGTCCAGGTCTGGGCCGCGGGGGAGGGAATATTACCACGGGAACATGCCGCCGAAGGGCCACTGGTAGCCGCCGCCGTTGTTTTGAGAGGGCTGCTGCTCATTCTGCTGGAGCTGGTTGCGGCTCTCAGTCTCGGCGTTCTTCTCATCGAAGGTGATGGTCAGGGTGAGCTCCTGCTGATTCCGGATGACGGTCAGCTTGGCGGTGTCCCCCGCCCTGTAGTTGGTGGACAGGGCGGCGGTGAGGGCGGAGGAGGAGTCGATGGCGGTCTCGTCAATGGCGATGATGATATCGTTGGCCTGGAGCCCGGCCTTTTCGGCGCAGGAGTCCTCAGCCACATAGCTCACCGCCGCGCCCGCCGTGACGCCGTAGCGCTGGGCCTCGGAGGAGACATTCATTACCTGGACCCCCATGTAGGGCTTTCCGGTGACATAGCCGTGGGCGATGAGGTCGGCCAGAATGTCCTTGACATCGTTGATGGGGAGGGCGAAGCCCAGCCCCTCGGCGGACACGCCGGAGGAGGATTGGGTGTACTTGGCGGTGGTGATGCCCACTACATTGCCGTAGCTGTCAAAGAGGGGGCCGCCGGAGTTGCCCGGGTTGATGGCGCAGTTGGTTTGGAGCACATTCAGGGTGGTGCTGTTCCCGCTGTCCCCGGTGGTAATCAGCCGGTCCAGAGCAGAGACGATGCCGTTGGTGAAGGAGTAGGTCAGCTCCCCCAGGGGGTTGCCAATGGCGTAGACCGACTCCCCCACCACCAGCTTGGCGCTGTCCCCCAGGGTGACGGGGGTGAGGTCATCAGCCTCGATCTTCAGCACCGCCACGTCGTTGTCCTTCTCGCCCCCCACCAGCTTGGCGTCGTACTTGTTCCCGTTGGCGAAGGAGACCTCAATGGTGACCGAGGAGTTTTCCACCGCCTCCTCAATGACGTGGTAGTTGGTGACGATATAGCCGTCCTGGGTGAGGACAAAGCCCGAGCCGGAGGCGGCGGAGGTGGTGGTCTGGCCGAAGATGTTCACCGTGGTGTTCACCGTAATGCCCACGCAGGAGGCCAGGTTCGCGGCGTAGAGCTGCTCAGGGGTCATGGGCTGGCCGCTGTTGGTGTTGACGATGGTCTGTACCTTGGGGCGCTCCTCCTGCATGATGGAGGTGTGGGATGTGGGGGCCAGATACTTTCCATAGAGGGCCGCGCCTCCTACCCCGGAGGCCCCGCCCACCACGGCACAGGCCAGAATCAGGGCGGCGATGCGTTTTTTGCTTCCCCGCTTCTGGGGCGCGGGCCGGGAGGAGAAGGGAGGGACGGGCTCCGGGTCGGTGTAGTCCCCAAAGCTGCCGCGGTAGCCGTCGTTTTCACTGTTGTAAAAGTTGAACTCTTCCATAATAAGAACGCTCCTTTCAAAGCATAGTATCTGTCTTCGCCCTGGAGATGTTCCTATCATAGCGCCTAAATGTGAAAAAAGCATGAAGAGAAACAAATGTTTTTTTGAACTTTTCTCAAAAAATCTGAGAACACTGGCAAACAGGAAGGCCCTGTGATGCCGTAGGGACGGAGGTTATTGCTCCAGCAGAGCCAGCGCGTCCAGGACAATTTGCCGGCGGCGGACCAGCTCCTTCTCACTGAGGAGGTGGGGATCGCCGGTGGGATAGGGGATGGCCTGCGCGCCGGAAATGCGGGCCGCGCCCACCGTTTTGGAGATGGGGGTCACTGTGCAGATGTGGGCGGCGGGGATGCCGGCCTTTTCAATCTGCTTCACAATCGTTGCACCGCAACGCGTACAGGTCCCTCACGTCGAGGTGAGGATCACGCCGTAGACCCCGGCGGACAGCAGATCCTCCGCAATTTCCTTTCCCATCCGGGTGGCGTCCGCCACCGAGGTGGAGTTTCCAGTGGTGGAGAGCAGATAGGGGTAGACACTGCCGATGACCCCCTCCTTTTGCAGCTCATACAGGGTGTTCATCGGGGCCACCCGGTTGGGGTCCTGGTTGGCGTAGACTGGGTCATATCCGGCGTGGACCGATTCCCACTCGCCGGAGATCAGGCCGGCCTCATTCCCCGCAGCGTACTTTTTCCAGACCTTGGCGGTGGCAGCGGGCAGGTGGTCGGGGTTGCCCATGGGAACGATGCCGCCGGTGGTGCAAAGGGCGATCTTGGCCTGGGCCAGAGAGGCCAGAGGCTGGGCGGGGGTCACCTTCTCATAGACGGAGATCTCCAGCTCGGTCTCATAGGGCGTGCCGTTCAGCTTGGCCAGCAGCATGTCCGCGGCCCGCTCGGCGCCGTTTTTCTCCCGGAACAGGTTGACCCGCTGGCCCTTGGCGTAGTACTGCTCCTGCTTGGGCGTGCCCAGGGGCTCCCCCGCCAGCAGTTTGTTGGCGAAGGCCGCCATCAGAGGGACCGCCTTCCGCATACCCGCGGCGGACTTGGCCACCTGGAGGATATAGATGTCCTTTTTGTACATCTCCACAGCGGGATTCTCCCAGTACAGCCCGGTAATGGCCTCAATGCCCAGCTGGGTTTTCACGTACTGGCAGATATCGGCGCAGGCGATGCCGTACCGCCCGGCGTTGAAGGCGGGGCCGGCGATGAACAGGTCGGGCTGATACTCCCGGATGTACCCGGCGATGTAGGCCTTGGCCTGATCCATATTTTCCACATAGTAGTTGTCGCCGCAGATAAAGCTGCCCACGATCTCCGCGTCTTTCAGCTGGGAGGCCAGGGCCAGAGCGGGTCCGATTTTCTCCCCAGGGTGGAAGGCGGGTTCGGTGTACGCCATCTCCTCGCCGCCAATCTGGCCGAAGAACTGGTTGGTATAGTAGATTACTTTTTTCATAAAAGCACCTCCCTGTGGTTAAATGGTGGCCGCGCTGAGAAGGGTATTGCCCTGCAAATTGTGGCTGCCCATGATGCCGTGGATCTCAATGAGGAGGGTCCCGTCGGGCTGGATGGAGTTTACATTGCCGCCGGTGGTTTTGACCACCTCCGGCAGCACCCCCAGGACCCGGTCCATTTTGGGCAGCAGGATGGTGGCATTGCTGTTCCCGGTGGAGACGATGGCGTTGGCCTCCTGCACGCTGTCGGGCAGGGACTCGGACATGCCGTCCACTCCGGCGTCCTCGTTGGTAATGATGACCGTCTTAATGCCCCGCTGCTCCAGGCTCTGGCAGGTAAGCATCAGGTCGGTGGTGGGATTGCCGAACCCCTCCTGGGAGATGATGGCCCCCTCCGCGCTGAGGGACTGGACCAGGGCGGTGGTCAGCATGATGTTGCGGTACTTTTCCTTGAGGGTGACCATCAGGGGGTTGAGCACCACCCCCATAAAGTTGAGGTCCTTCCCGTGGCGGGCCAGCAGCGAGGTGATGACCGCGTTGTTCAAGTGGTGATAGGTAGTGGTTTTGGAGCCGGGGGAGACGCAGTTGCCGCTGACCACCGCGCCGTCCCAATACTCCAGGGGGGACAGGAGGGTGGGAGTGATGGCCTTGCAGTCCCGGCCGTATAGGTAGGTGTCGTGGAGCAGCCCCTGGGCCATGCAGTTGCACACATAGACCACCTTGGGCAGCTCGGGGTACTGCTGGAACCGCTCTCCGATGGGGGGCCAGTCATAGCGCTCGCAGTCGTACTCCCCGCAGGCCAGGCCCAGCTTGCCCAGGTAATGGGCAACCTTGATGCCGGCCAAGCGGACCACCTCCTCATGCTCGTGGGGGTCCACCTGGCTGGCCTTAGTGATGTGCATGACCAGGTTGTTCAGCTTGGAGAAGATGGTGTACTCCGCGCCGGGGCCGCTCATGTCGATCAGCCCCTCCTGAAAGCCAACAATGGGGCCGGTGGTCACAACGGCGCACCCCTTCAGCACATAGGTGACGCCGGTTCCCACCTGCTCCATGGTCTCCCGGAACAGGCCGGGGAAAGCTTCCCCCTCCAGCTTGGCCCGGGGCTCGATCACATCCTTCACCGGCAGGATGCGGCAGGAGTCCCCCGGCTTGGCCAGGTCGAACCGGACCTCCTGCACCCGGCGGTCCTCCGCTACCAGCTGCCGGAGGCGCTCCTGGTTGACAAACAAAACGCCGTCCCGGACTCCCTCCTCCTGTGCGAACTGGATGTCGCGGATGTGAATGGTCCTCAACTCATAAGCCATGACCTCATTCCTTTCCTGTTTATTTGTCCTCTCATTGTACTCTTATTTTGTACTTAATATTGTATACAATACGATAGCATAGAAGGGCGCAAAAGTCAACTGTTTTTCTGCGGGAAGGGAAAAAAGCTGGAATGGGGGGCGGCGGCGGTCCCGATGAATGGATACTTTTGGAAAAAAGAGAGAGAAAACTGGGCAATTTTTCAAAAAATGAGGTTGCAATCCCTGCGGCTCCCCTGCTATAATGGGAGCGGAATATGAGGAAAGGCAGGGAGTTGGATGGCAGGCAGTGTTTCTGCACAAGCGGTGTATGATTACGTTCGGGACCGAATCATTCGGAAGGAGCTGTTCCCGGGGAACCGGGTGCTGGAGGAGGAGCTGGCCACCGCCATGCACACCAGCCGGACCACGGTGCGGCGGGCCATCACCCGTCTGAACTACGAGGGGCTGGTAGACCTGGTCTCCAACTATGGGGCCTTCGTTGCCAAGCCCACCGCGGCGGATATGAACCACGTGTTTGCCGTGCGCACCATATTGGAGTGTGAGGCGGCCCGGCTGGCGGTCCCCCGCATCACTGAGGAGGCGCTGGAGAGGATGGAGAAGAACCTGGAGGTCCAGCGGCAGCTCACCGGACGGTTTTCCATGACCGAGTACGTGACCCTTAACCGGGATTTTCACTGGGAGATCCTCCAGGCTGCGGACAACGAATACATAGAGAAATTCTGCCACGAGCTGTTCAACAAGTCGGCTATTTTTTTGATTTTCTACGACCAGACCGGGACCAACCAGGAGAGCATCCGCACCCACGACGCCCTTCTGCGCGCCCTGCGGGAGCGGGACACGGAGGCGGCGGTGGAGGCGACAAAGGCGGATATCGTCTGTGCGGCGGATTGTCTCAGCTTTCTGTAGGGGGAATCCTCTCATTTGGAAAATGATCTAAAATCAGCGGAATATTTTTTTGAGCGCCCAAGTTCGGGCGCTCTTTTTTGTGGAAAAAAACCGAAAAAGGGGAAAAAATGGGAGAAACCGGGAGAAAGCGAGGGGCTCCGGAGGGAACCAGGGGAGCGGCTTTGTCCAATCTCCACAAAAATTGAATACATTCGATTAAGCTGGTTGTTTATACTTGACTTTTATAGAATTATTTGGATATAATAGTTTACACAGTATCCCGTACATATTGGCGTTCTCTATCGCATAGCAAGAAAAATTCGATACCTGCCCGCCACGCCAGATGCAGTGGATACGAAAAAGGAGGAAGACTATGAAAAAACGATGGAAAAAGCTCGCTGCACTCTTGCTCAGCTGCCTGCTGCTGATTCCCATGCTTGCTGCCTGCGGAGGAAACGGAAACAGCTCCAACCCAGGCGGAGCCTCCGGCAACCCGGAGGACCGGACCCTCCGGATGCGTCAGACTGCCGCACTTGTTTCCACCGACTGGCAGAATTCTACCTTAGTCAACGATATGCAGATTCTGTGGGTCCAGGTATTTGAGGGCCTGTATGGTATGGATGAGGCCCATGGAGGGTACTACGACCTGCTGGCAAAAGATATTCAGGTCAGCGAGGACGGCCTGACCTATACCGTGACCATTGTGGACGCCACCTTCCAGAACGGCGACCCTCTGACCGCGGAGGACGTGGTGTTCAGCTATGAGAGCGCCATGCAGAACTCCCGCTTCAACTATGTGACCAGCTTTATCAACAAGGTGGAAGCGAAAGATGACAAGACGGTGCTCTTTCATCTGGACTACCCCTACTCCGCTATCTCCCACACATTCTGGACCATCAAGATTTTCAGCAAGCGGGAATATGAGGAAATCGTCAGCTCGGGCAAGCAGTTCGGGACCGAGCCCCACACCTGCGGGACCGGCCCGTATATTCTGACTTCTTTCGATTCCAATGGGACTGAACTGGTCGCCTATGAGAACTACTGGAACGGCGCACCGGAGATCAAAAAGGTGCACTACCAGGTCATTTCGGACGATGCCGCCGCGGTCATCGCCTTTGAGAACGGCGAGCTTGACTACTTCAACAACGCTCCTACCTCTGACTGGGACAATATCGAAAAGGCCGCGGGAGAGGACCGCGCCACCATGATTTCGGATAATGATATCCATGCGGTGTTCATCAACTGGCAGTCCCCCACCAACAACAACATTTTGGGCAAGGAGAAGGTCCGCGAGGCGATTTTTTACGCCATCAGCAAGACGGACTGTATCCAAGCCGCCACCACTGGTTATGGCACTGCCGCCTATGAGTACATGCCCTCCGAGTACGTGGCCACCTCCCCCAACTACCGGGACGGCAATTTCACCACCTATGATTACGACCTGGAGAAAGCCAAGCAGTGCCTGCTGGATGCCGGCTTTACCCAGGCTGATATGGACGCGGGAATTAATGTGGGCACGATTATGACCTACGGCGACCCCAACGCACCCAAGGGCAAGGAGGCCGTGGTCATCCAGTCCAACCTGGCCGCCATTGGTCTGAAGGCGGAAATCCAAATTGGGGACTACTCCATGATCTGGCCCTATATGTCCGGGCAGGAATTTGATATTGCCATCTACGGTGATAACGGAAACTATGACTACAATAACATCCGCCAGCAGGTCCACTCCGACTCGGTGGGCATGTACATTGTCAAATATAAGGCGGATAACAGCCCCTTTAACTGGCAGAGGCTGGAGGAGCTGGTGGACGCAGGTGTAGCCACCGCCGATGTGAAGGAGCGGTATGATATCTACACCGAGCTGTGGTCCATCGTCATGGATACCAAGACCATCTACCCCATCCTGCACAGCGGTGTGGGTATCGCATGGTCCAAGAATATTGACTTGGGCGGTATCTGCCCCCTGTACTACCACATCGACCAGATGACCTGGGCCAACTGACGCCGCCGGGCGGGCCCACCAGGGAGCCAGCGTTCCACTATGACCCACTCTGGTATCCCTGCAGCCGCTTGTGGGGATACCAGATTGTTTTTTAACAGGAGGTTCCATGTATAAGTTTATAACAAAACGTGTCCTGTTCCTCATACCTACCATATTAGGGGTCACACTGATTATCTACGCGGTGATGAACATCACCCCAGGCGACCCCGGGCGGATGATTCTGGGCAGCAATGTCTCCCAGGAGGACGTGGACGCCTATAACCACGCCCTGGGCTACGACCTCCCCTTCCTGCAAAAGTACATCCGCTACGTGAAAAACATGTTCACCGGGGATTTCGGCATCTCCTACGTGACCAAGCAGAACGCCTTCCATGAGATCTGGCCCCGGTACATCATCACCCTGAAGCTGTCCTTCTTCGGCGTCTTCCTGGCCGCGATTCTGGGCATCCCCCTGGGGATCAAGTCGGCGGTGAAGCAGTATTCCCTCTGGGACACCATCCCCTCCCTCATCGCCTTCTTCCTGGCCGCGGTCCCCGCCTTCGTGCTGGGCCTGGTGCTGCTGTATATCTTCTGCCTGTGGCTGCGGCTTCTGCCCTCCTACGGCGCGGACTCCATCAAGCACTACATCATGCCCGCCCTGGTCATCTCCATCCCGCCGGCGGCCCAGAACTTCCGCTTCACCAAGTCGTCCATGCTGGAGGCCATCCGCCAGGACTACGTCCGCACCGCCCGGGCCAAGGGCGTGCCCGAGCGGCAGGTCATCTGGAAGCATGTGCTGAAAAACGCCCTCCTGCCTGTGGTGACCCAGGTGGGCCTGAGTCTGGGCGGGCTGATCTGCGGCGCCGTGGTGGCCGAGAAAATGTTCTCCCTCCCCGGCATCGGCAGTCTGATCGTGGACCGCATCAATTACAAGGACGAGCCGGTCATCATCGCGGGGACGATTCTCATTGCCGTCTGCTTCACCCTGGTCATGCTGATCGTGGACATCGCCTACGCCTTTATTGACCCGCGCATCCGGGCCAAGTACACAAAGGCCAGATAGGGAGGAGTGATATGATGAACCTGAAACGAGCGGCGCTCCCGGAGGGCTCCTTCAAGCGCCAGAGCCAGGCTAAGGAGATCTGGCGGCGCTTCTGCAAGAGCAAGGGCGCGGTGATCGGACTGGTGGTGCTGGTCCTGCTGGCGGCCGCCATCCTCCTGGGGCCGGTGCTGATCCCCTATACGTCGGCCACCACCCAGAATTTTTCGGTACAGCTGGCCAAACCCTCCCTGGAGCACCCCTTCGGCTGTGACGGCTACGGGCGGGATATCCTGGCCCGGGTCATCCACGGCGGCAAGACCTCGGTGGGCATCGCCGTGCTGGCCACCATCTCCTCCTGCGTGTTCGGCAGTATGCTGGGCGCGGTCGCCGGCTTCTTCGGCGGGTGGACGGATACCATCATCATGCGGTCACTGGACATCTTTATGTCGGTCCCCGATATCCTCTTCACCATGGCGGTGGTATTCGCCCTGGGGGCCAACTTTGTCAATCTGCTGATCGCCCTGACCCTGGCCTACTTCACCAACTATGTCCGTCTGGTGCGGGCCCAGGTGCTGACCCTCTCCGAGGCGGAGTACATCGAGGCCGCCCGGGCGGGGGGCTCCAGTAGCCTGCGCATCATCCTCAGCCACATCATTCCCAACTCGGTGGGGGTCATCATCGTCAACACCACCCTGAACGTGGCAAAGATCATCCTGTACGAATCCACTCTGAGCTATCTGGGGCTGGGTATGCCGCCTCCGGCTCCCGAGTGGGGGCAGATGCTGGCGGAGGCCCGGGAGTTCATGCGCAACGCGCCCCATCTGCTGATTTTCCCGGCGGTGGCCATCGTTCTGACCGCCTGCGCCATCAATCTGGTGGGTGACGGCCTGCGGGACGCCCTGGACCCGCAGCTGAAATCCTGACGCGCCACGGGAGGAGTGTGCTTATGAAGAAAAAGAAGGAGCAGCAGGTCCGCCGCTTCGAGCCCCAGCAGGACTACAGCGGCCCCCTGCTGGATGTCCGGGACCTGCGGGTGATCTACAAGACCGACCTGGAGACGGTGGAGGCCATCAACGGCATCAGCCTCCAGATCGACAAGGGGAAGACCTTCGGACTGGTGGGGGAGACCGGGGCGGGGAAGACCACTACCGCCCTCACCATCCTCCGGCTCCTGCCGGCCATCACCGGGAAGGTACTCAGCGGACAGGTGCTCTTCAAGGGGAAAAACCTGCTGGAGCTGGACGAGCCGATGATGCAGGCGGTCCGGGGGAATCTGATCTCCATGGTGTTCCAGGACCCCATGTCCGCCCTGAACCCGGTGTACACCGTGGACGAGCAGATCGGGGAGGCCATCCGCCTGCACAACCCGGACTACACCAAGGAGGAGGTGGAGGCCCGGGTGGACGAGATGCTCAAGCTGGTGGGCATCGCGCCCAGCCGCAAGCGGGAGTACCCCCATCAGTTCTCCGGCGGGATGAAGCAGCGGGTGGTCATCGCCATGGCCCTGTGCTGCGAGCCGGAGCTGCTCATCGCGGACGAGCCCACCACCGCCCTGGACGTGACCATCCAGGCCCAGGTGCTGGCCATGATCCGGGACCTGCGGGACCGGCTGGGGACCTCCATGCTGATGATCACCCACGACCTGGGCATCGTGGCCCAGACCTGCGACGGCGTGGGGGTCATGTATGCCGGGGAGATTGTGGAGTCGGGTACAGTGGAGGACGTGTTCCAGGGGAAGGTCCACCACCCCTACACCGAGGGGCTGTTCGACTCCATCCCCAACCTCTCCTCCCGGGCCAAGCGGCTCAAGCCCATCCCCGGCATGATGCCCGACCCCACCGCCCTGCCCAAGGGGTGCGTCTTTGCCGAGCGGTGCTCTCGGTGCATGGAGCAGTGCAGGACCGAGCACCCCCAGGTCTATCAAAACGGGACCCATCGGGTGTGCTGCCACCTGTACAGCGGTCAGCCAAACCAGGAAGGAGGCGCGTCCGATGGCAACTGAATCGAAGAAAAAACCCCCTCTGCTGCAAACGATAGCGCTGCAAAAATATTTTAAGCTCAAGGGCGGCTCCTACCTCCACGCGGTGGACGGCATCGACCTGACCCTGTGCGCCGGGGAGACCCTGGGGGTGGTGGGGGAGTCGGGCTGCGGCAAGTCCACCCTGGGCCGCACCATTCTGAAGCTGATCGAGCCCACCGGCGGGCAGGTCCTGTACAACGGCGCGGATATCACCAAGTACCGGGGCCGCCAGATGCACCCCCTCCGCCGGGAGATGCAGATCATCTTCCAGGACCCCTACTCCAGCATCGACCCCCGGAAGTCGGTCATTGAGGTCATTGCGGAGTATATGCTCATCCACAAGGTCTACCCCCGGCGGAACGACGCCTTTCAGCGGGCAGCGGAGCTGATGGACCTGGTAGGGCTGGCCCGCCGGTACACCAACGCCTACCCCCACGAGCTGGACGGAGGCCGCCGCCAGCGCATCGGCATCGCCCGGGCGCTGTCCCTCAACCCCCGGTTCATCGTGTGCGACGAGCCGGTCTCCGCCCTGGACGTGTCCATCCAGGCTCAGATCCTCAACCTGCTGATGGATTTACAGGAGCAGCTGGACCTGGCCTATATGTTCGTCACCCACGACCTGTCCGTGGTGAAGCACATCTCCAACAGCATCATGGTCATGTATCTGGGCTGCTGTGTGGAGCTGGCCCCCTCGGACGAGCTGTTCGCCAACCCCCTGCACCCCTACACCAAGGCGCTGCTGGCCGCCATCCCGGAGCCCGACCTGGACCGGAGCCGGAACAAAAAGCTGGAGATCATCCGCGGGGAGGTTACCAGCCCCATCGACCCCAAGCCGGGCTGCCGCTTCGCCGCCCGGTGCGACCAGTGTACCCAGAACTGCACCCAGAGCGACCCCAAGCTGGTGGAGGTGACGCCGGGACACTTTGTCTCCTGCTTCCTGGTGAATCAGTCCTGACACTTCACGCTGACATGTGAGAAAGGGAGTTTTTCTATGATAATCGGTCTGCCCAAAGAGATCAAAACCAACGAATACCGGGTGGCGGCCACCCCCTCCGCGGTGGCGGCGCTGGTGCGCAGAGGCAACACCGTCCTGTTTGAAGCGGACTGCGGCAAGGGCAGCGGCTTCTCCGATGAGAGCTACATACAGGCCGGCGGACAGCTGCGCCCCCGGGAGGAGGTCTATCAGCAGTGCGATATGCTCTATAAGGTGAAGGAGATCGAGCCCTCGGAGTACAGCCTGCTCCATCCGGGGCAGACCGTCTTCACCTACCTCCACTCCAACGCCCACCCGGAGATGACCCGGGAGCTGCTGGAGCGGGGGGTCACCGGCATCGCCTACGAGGACATCGACGACGACCGGCACGAGTTCCCCGCTCTGGCGCCTATGAGCGTGCTGGCGGGCAAGGGGGGATTTTTGGCGGCACTGTACTTCTCCCAGTCGGTCCACGGGGGTAGCGGCCTGCTCCTCAACCGGATTGCCGGCGTCCCCGTCCCGGAGATCACCATCATCGGCTGCGGCAACTCGGGTATGGGGGCTGCGGAGCTGGCCGCCGCCTTCGGCAACCGGGTGACCATGCTGGATGTGAGCTGGGCGGCGCTGGAGCGGGCCAAGGAGAGCTTTTCCGCCAATGTGGAGACCCTCTTCTCCAACCGGGAGAATCTGGAGCTCTGCCTGAAGCGCACCGATGTGCTCATCAACTGCATCCTATGGGACAAGACACGCACCGACCACCTGGTCAGCCGGGAGGACCTGAAGCTGATGAAGCCCGGCTCCATCATTGTGGACGTGGCCTGTGATGACCACGGGGCCATCGAGACCTGCCGCTCCACCTCCCACGACGACCCCGTCTATTTTGAGGAGGGGGTCCTCCACTACGCGGTGGACAACATCCCCTCCGCCTTCTCCCGCACCGCCTCCCGGACCCTGTCAGCGGCCACCCTGCCCTACGCCCTGGCCATCGCCCAAAAGGGGGTGGAGCGGGCGCTGCTGGAGGACCCCCACCTGCGCCGGGGGCTGACCACCTACCGGGGGATGCTGACCCTGGAGGAGACCGCCAAAAAGCAGGGGGTCCCCTATGTGGAGCCCAAGGACGCCCTGGGGAGGGGGCAGTGAGATGGGGCTGCTGAAGGACTTCGCGCCCCAGCGGGTTCTGAAGCACCTGGAGGACCTGCTGGCCATCCCCCACGGCTCAGGGCACGAGGCCGCCCTGGGGGACCACATCCTGGCCCTGGCCCGGAGGCGCTCCCTGCCCGCCTGCCGGGACGGGGCGGGGAACATCCTGGTCCGGGTCCCCGCCTCCCCCGAGGGGAAGGGCGCGCCTCCTGTGCTGGTCCAGGGTCACATGGATATGGTGCTGGCCCAGGAGCCCGAGGTGGACCGGGACCTGACCGTCCAGCCGGTGGAGCTGGTGCTGGAGGGCAGCGTCCTTCGGGCGGACCGCACCACCCTGGGGGCGGACAACGGGGTGGGACTGTGTACCATGATGGCCCTGATGGAGGCGGACGACCTGCCCCACCCGCCCCTGGAGCTGCTGTTCACAGTGGAGGAGGAGACCGGCTTTACCGGCATCCTGAATTTTGACATGGGCCAGCTGAAGGCCCGGCGGATGATCCAGATGGACTGCGGCGACCCGGACTGCCTGGTGATGGGGGCCGCCGGAGGGGCGCAGTATACCCTCTCCCGCACCTGCGGCATCTGTCCCGGAGGGGCAGGGCTGCGGGTCCGGGTTTCCGGCCTGCGGGGCGGGCACTCCGGGCTGGAGATGGGGAAAAACCGGGGCAGCGCTCTGGACCTGTGCGGACGCCTCCTTGCCGCCCTGTGCCAGCAGATGCCGGTCCGGCTGGGGCTGCTGACCACCCCCAATCAGGGGAGCAGCATCCCCCAGGAGGCGGCGCTGTCCTTCCTCCCCCCGGAGGGACGGCGGGAGGAGGCCCGGGAGATCTGCCAAAGCTGCTTTTGCCAGTTCCATGAGGAGCTTTTGGAGACAGAGCCGGACTTCTCCGCCTCCCTGGAGGACTGCCCGCTGGAGGAGACCGCCTCTGAAGCGGATACCCAGGCGCTGGCCAGCTTTTTGCTCCTCCTCCCCTATGAGGCCCTGCGCCGGGATACTGAACATCCCGCCTGGGTACTGTGTTCCGCGCTGCTCACCCAGGCGGGCTGTACCGGCGGCAGATTTTTTGGAAAATATGCTATCCGAGCGAATTTGAACAGCTATCGGGACGCCGCCGCGCTCCGCTTTCAACAGCTCTGCCGCCTCACCGGTGTGGAGGCGGAGCAGACCGCGCCCTTCCTGCCCGCCTGGCCCCAGCGGAGGGACTCCCCTCTGCGGCAGGTGTGCCTGGACGCCTTTGCCCGGCGGTTCGGCCGGCCCATGTCCGTTGAGGTGGAGCACGGCACAGTGGAGGTGGGCATCCTGGTGGGAGCCATTCCAGATATGGACGCGGTGGGCTTCGCGCCCAAGTCCCGGGGGGCCCATACCACCCGTGAGCACCTCTATTTGGAGACGGTGGAGCCCTTCTGGCAGCTGTTTTGTGACGTGCTGGAGCGGCTTTGCCAAGAGTAGGCGGGCGGCGCAGGACAAAAGAAAAGCCTTGTACCCGCTGCGGTACAAGGCTTTTTACTGGCACGCCCGAAGGGACTCGAACCCCCAACATTCAGAACCGGAATCTGACGCTCTATCCAATTGAACTACGGACGCACATTTTCTGGATGCTCAAACATTATAGCAAAATAATCCCTGTTTGTAAAGGGGGAAATGCAGATTTTTTTCAAAACATTTTTTGCGCCCCCCGTCTCTGTGGGCGGAGGGCGCGGGAGGGGCTACCGGTAGGAGTCTGCCAGGGCCTGGAATTTGGGAAGTGCGCGGCGGATGGTCTCGGTCTGCACGCAGTAGGAGATGCGTACATGGCCGGGCGCGCCGAAGCCGCCGCCGGGGACGACCAGCAGGTCCAGCTTTTTGGCCCGTTCGCTGAAGGCCGCGTCGTCCGGCTCCAGGCTTCTGGGGAAGAGGTAGAAGGCTCCGCCCGGCTCCACCACATGGTAGCCCATCTCCCGGAGGGAGGAGACAAACAGGTTCCGGTTTTCCTCGTACACCCGCAGGTCGGAGGTCATGTCGCAGCAAAGAGAGGTGACCTGCTGGAACAGGCTGGGGGCGTTCACATAGCCCAAAGACCTCCCCGCCCCCGCCACGGCGGCGTAGACATCCCGGGCGTCCTCCACCCGGCTGGGGACCAGCACATAGCCGATGCGCTCCCCGGGCAGGGACAGGGATTTGGAGAAGGAGTAGCACACAATGGTGTTGGGGTAGATGTGGGGGACCCAGGGGACCTCCGTGCCGGCGTAGACGATCTCCCGGTAGGGCTCGTCCGAGATGAGGTAGATGGGGTGGCCGAACTCCCGGCTCTTCTCCCCAAGGATCTCCGCCAGCCGCTCCAGGGTTTTGCGGGAGTACACCACGCCGGAGGGGTTGTTGGGGCTGTTGACCAGGACCCCCTTGGTGTGCTCGTTCAGGGCGTCCTCGAAGGCGTCAAAGTCGATCTGGAAGCCCTCAATCTCCGGGGGGATGAGCACCATTTTGGCCCCGGCCCCCTCAATGAATACCTTGTACTCGGGAAAATAGGGGGCGAAGACGATAAACTCGTCCCCCGGGCAGGTCAGGCCGTTGAAGACACAGCACAGAGAGGCGGCGGCTCCCACAGTGATATAGAGCTCGTTCCCGGTGCAGTCCGCCCCGAAGCGCCGGTTGAGGGAGCCGGCAAACCGCTCCCGTGCCTCCGCGTCCCCCTGGGCGCTGGTGTACTGGTGGATATCCGGCCGCTGGGCCAGCAGCCGGGCCGCCGTCTCGTTGACAGCGCCGGGGGTGGGGACGCTGGGGTTGCCGATGGAGAAGTCGAAAACATTCTCTGCTCCCACCTGGGCCGCGCGGAGCTTGCCGTACTCAAACAGCTCCCGGATCACCGACCGGGCCGTGCCCAGACCCTTCATACGTTCCGATACCATAGAACATTACCTCCTGAAATGCGCGCAGCCGCGTTTTTGGCCGCCGCGCCTTGGCTGGAGGTATTATATCATGTTCTTTGCTCCGCGTAAACCAGTACTTTTCCTCGTCTGACACTGGGGCCGGCCTCCAGAAGAAAGAGTTGAACACCGCTCCGATTTGTGCTATACTCTGTTTGCAGCCGACTGAAAAGTGGGAACATGATGGAATGCCGCGGGGAGGGAAGAGCTGTTGCCAGCCCTTATTATATCGCGGATCATATTGAAGACATGGAGGATGCCCCGTATGATTGATCTGCATATGCACTCCACCGCTTCCGACGGGACAGACACGCCTGTCCAGCTTGCGGGGAACGTGAAAGCCGCGGGCATCCAGATATTCGCCCTCACCGACCACGACACGGTAATAGGGGCAGAACAGCTGTCAGAGCATCTGCCAAAAGGCGTGACCTTTATTCCGGGCATTGAGTTTTCCTGCCGAATGCCATCCGGCAAGTGCCATATTCTGGGCTATGACTGCGACATGGCACATCCGGCCTTTCGGGATGCTCTGGCCCAGGGCGCGGCGCTGCGCAGGGCCAAGCTGGAAACAAGGATTGAGTTTCTCCGGGAGAAGGGGATGCGCTTCCCGGAGGATGAGCTGGACAGTCTGCGCCAGATCCCCGGCGTTGGGAAACCGCACCTTGGAAACCTGATGGTGAGACATGGTTACGCGCCTGACAAGCAGACGGCCATCACCGAAGTCCTCAATTGCTGCGCCACTGGAAGCAGCCGGATTTCCGCCGAAACCGCGGTCAGGGCTATTCTGGCCTCCGGCGGTATTCCCGTCTGGGCACATCCCCTTGGCGGCGAGGGGGAGAAAGAGATCAGCCCGGAGCAGTTTTCCAAAATGCTGGACGAGCTGACAGGCTATGGTCTGATGGGATTGGAATGCTGGTACTCCAAATACCCCCCGGAGCTCTGTGAACGGCTGGCCGGTATCGCGAAAAAACGCGGCCTGCTTATCTCCGGCGGAAGTGACTATCATGGGACAAACAAGGCCATCCCGCTGGGTGTCTTGAACGCCAGAGGGTGTGAGGTATGCCTGGAGCAAATTACCATCTGGAGCGCTTTGGCAGAACGGAGGGATTATGGAACGCAATCCCTGTGATGTGAGAAAATCCGTATCATACGGATTTGGGCGCGGATCGGGAGGGGGTCCGGGAGACATATTTGTCCAAAAACGCCGGGGCCGGCTGTCCGCTTTGACAGGAAAAAATCTTACAGTTTCAGCGGAATTGGAAAAACTGACCTTTACAAATTGGCGCACTGGGGCTATAATCTATCCAAATATGCAGTTCACACAGTGGAGCATTTTTTGACTGGAGGCAGTCGGAATGTATACGTTGTTGGGGAAAGCCATAATGGAGCAGATTGCGGTGGGCTACCTGAGCTTTTACCACAGGCCGCGGCCCCAGGCCCAGCCTGTTCTGCGGGCGCAGGACGGCTGGCGGCAGGAGACCACCCGCTTCCACCAGGCCCGCAAAGATGCTATGAGACAGCTTGAGAGCTTCTATGCCCGGGCCCGCCAGCAGGTGGGAGAGGCGGTGGCGTCCATTTTCTCCATCCACGCCCTCATGCTGGACGATGACGACTATGTGGACACCATCCGCAACCTGATCCAGGGGCAGGATCTTCCGGCGGAGCGAGCGGTCCAGCTGGCGGAGGACCAGTTTGCCGCCACCTTCTCCTCCATGGACAGCCCCTATATGCAGGCCCGGGCGGCGGACATCCGGGACATCTCCCAAAGAGTGATACGAAACCTGTCGGGCTGCCGGCTGGAGCTGACCATGTCCAGGCCGGGCATCCTGGTCACCGACTCCTTCCTGCCCAGCGAGGTGATGGAGTTCGACCGGAAGCGGCTGCTGGGCTTGATCTCCTGGAAGGGCAGTCTGGACAGCCACACCTCTATGCTGATGCGGGCCTACCACATCCCCGCTATCGTGGAGGTGGACATTACCCCTAAGTGGGAGGGGCATCTGGCCCTGATGGACGGCTACACCGGCAGCGTGTACATAGACCCGAAGCGGGAACAGCTGGAGCAGCTGAGGGAGCAGTATCAGGCCAATGGACGTCCCGACCAGCGTGCCCTCAGCGTTACATAGAATATGAGCCGAAATACCGCTGTAATTGCAAACGCGGGAGCGCAGAATTGCCTGCCTCCCGCGTTTGTTCCCTTTTCCAGGTTTCTCCGCCTTGCCGCCAGTACAGCGGCTGATTTTTTGCCCAAGACCGCTCCCCTCCACAGGCCGGCACAGTACAAAACCGCCGTCCCTTGGAGGTCTAACCTCTGGAGGGGCGGCGGCATGATACTAATTTTGATAACTTATCAAGCTGCGAAATTCATATTTTGGGGGATACATTTTAGCTCTCCAAGATTTCTATGCTGAGATAGGCCGGTACAGCCGGGGTTCCTCCTCTCCCCGGAGGATACGCAGCGCCCCCAGAGCCAGGGCTTCCATCTCGTTCTCCCCTGGAAGGACCACCACCCGGCACAAATTATGGAGGTAGCCGATGACCATGCCGGTGAGCTTTTGGGAGTTGGCCAGTCCGCCGGTGAGGATGACGGCATCGATCAGCTGGGTAAAGCAGGCCATCATGGTTCCAATACCCTTGGCAATCTGGAGCGCCTGGGCCTGATAGACCAGGGCGGCCCACTCGTCCCCCTGGGCGATGCGGCGCTCCACTTCCTGGCAGTCGTGGGTCCCCAGCAGAGCGGACATCCCCCCCTCGCCCCGCATTTTCTTCAGCATCTCCGCCTTGGTGTATTTTCCCGAGTAGCACATATCCAGCACATACAGCATATTCAGGCTCCCGCTCCGGTCGGGGGAGAAGGGCCCCGCGTCGTCGGATACCGAGTCGATGATCCGTCCCCGGCTGTGGGCGGAGATTGAGATGCCTCCCCCCAGGTGGGCCACCACCAGATTCATGTCCTCATACCGCCGCCCCATGGCCTGGGCGTACTTGTGGCCGGTGGCCCGGGCGTTGAGGACGTGGCAGAAGCTGGTGCGGGTGACCTCCTTGAAGCCGGTGACCCGGGCCTCGGGCAGCAGCTCGTCACTGGTGACGGCGTCATAGATATAGGCGGGGATGTCCAGCGGCTGAGCGAAGGCCCGGGCCATCAGTCCCCCCAAATTGGAGGCGTGGTCGAACACGGTATGGTTACGCAGGCAGTCCTCCAGCACCTCGTCCACCACATAGCCTCCGGAGACGATGTTGGGGATGATGCCTCCCCGGCCCACCACGGCGGACAGCCGGGAGAGAAGAAAACCCTCCTGACCCAGCCACCCCCGCACCAGCGCCGTCCGGTAGTCCAGCTGGTCGTTGAGGGTGGGGCAGGGGGCCAGGTCCTGATTGGAGTGGAGGATGCTCCGGGAGAGCAGGGGGTGTTCCTCCTCATAGACGGCGGCCTTGGTGCTGGTGGAGCCGGGGTTCAGGACCAGGATCAGCTGGGACATAGGCCGCCCTCCCCCCCGGCGGTGGCGCACAGGACGATGGAGCTGTACTTCTCCTGCGCGGAAGCCCCCCGGGAGTTCACCGTAATGGGGACCCGGGCCCCCAGCACCACGCCGGCCATCTGTCCTCCCGCCAAGCCGTACAGCGCCTTGCCCAAAAAGTTGCCCGCGGAGATGGAGGGGGCCAGCAAAATGTCCGCGTCCCCCGCCACCGGGCTGCTGTAGCGCTTAATCCGGGCGGCCTCCCGGTCGGTGGCCAGGTCCAGGGAGATGGGGCCCTCCACCACGCAGGGACCAAAGACACCCGAGCTGCTCTCCCTTTTGAGCTGAGCGGCGTCCACCGTCTCGGGCATGGTGTCCGTCACGTTCTCCACCGCGCACAGAATGGCCGCCTTGGGCCGGTCATAGCCCAGACGGCGGCAGAAATCCACCGCGTTTTTCAAAATATGCCGCTTCTGCTCCAGGGTGGGGGCCACCACCATCCCCCCATCGGTGATAAAGAGGAGCTTGTGATACCGGGGCACGTCCAAAATTGCCACATGGGACAGCAGCTCCCCGGCACGGATGCCCTCCTCCCGGCTGACCGCCGCCTTCATCAGAGTCCCGGTCTGGAGCATCCCCTTGATGAGCATGTCCCCCCGCCCCTCCCGAATCAGGGCCACCGACTGACGGGCGCAGTCCTCCTCGCTCTCCGCGTCCACAATCTGGTCCGGGGTCAGCGCCTCCCCCTGGGTCTGTGCCAGGGCGCGGATCTCCTCCTCCCGTCCCACCAGAATGGGCCGGATGAGTCCCACCCGCCGGGCGGCAAACACCGCCTGGAGGGTGTGCTCGTCATGGGCCGCGGCCACTACCGCGCACTTGGGCGGAGTCCCCCGCAGGCGGGGCTTCAGCTCCTGAAAGCTGGATATCGGCATAAAATTCCCTTCCCTTCCATGATACCGCCGCACCGGTCCGCGGCGTTTTCTGTCCCCATTGTACCATCCCGGGGATGAAAAGTACAGCGGGAATTTTCCTGAGATTTGCGGAAAAAAAGTCCGCCCCTCCTGTGCGGCCGGAGGGGCGGGCGGAACGCTATGACGGCAGGTCGATGCCCAAGGTGTTGCTTTTCAGGGACACCCTTCTGTAGTAGAGCAGGGTGGCGGTGGAGCACACCAGCCAGCCGGCGGGGTAGCCCATGGCCAGGGGAAGGACGGTGTTGCTGATAAAGCGGGAGACGATGTACAGGTAGCACTGCCGGAAGAGCACGAAGGAGCCCAGCATGATGAGCATGGGGGCGCGGCTGTTCCCCGCTCCCCGGAGGGCGCCGGAGTACACCTGGTTGACGCAGCACAGCACATAGAAGGGGGTCATGCGCCGCAGGAACAGGGTCCCGTATTCAATGACCTCGGGCTTGTCGTTGAAGAAGGCCACCGTCTGCGGGGCCGCCCAGATAATCAGGCTGGAGACCACCACCGTCACCCCTATGGCCATCCCCAGGGAGGTGCGCACCCCCTGCCGGGCCCGCTGCTCCTGTCCGCAGCCCAGGTTCTGGCCCACGAAGGTGGTGGCGGCCAGAGCCAGGGACTGCATGGGCAGGAAGATCAGCTGGTCCACCTTGGTATAGGCGGTCCAGCCCCCCATGCAGTCCGAGCCGAACTGGTTGATGTAGGACTGGACAAACACGTTGGAGAAGGCGGTGACCGCCATCTGGAGGGCCGCCGGTATACCCACCCGGATGATCTGCACCAGAAGGGGCCAGTGGATGCGGATTTTTCTGACATCCAGCCGGACACAGGAGGAGGTGCGGAGCAGAGCCGTCACGGTGAGCAGGGCGGAGACCGCCTGGGCGATGATGGTGGCGTAGGCCACTCCCCGGACCCCCATCTGGAAGACGATGACAAAGAGCAGGTCCAGCCCGGTGTTCAGCAGGGCGGCGGTCATCAGAAAGTAGAAGGGCCGCCGGGAGTCCCCCACCGCCCGGAGGATGCCCGCCCCCATGTTGTAGAACATCAGCCCGGTGATGCCCGCGAAGATGATGGTGAGGTAGGCGGAGGACTCGGGGAACACCTCCGGCGGAGTCTTCATGAGCCGGAGCATGAAGGGGGTCACGGTCACACCCACCGCGGTGAAGGCCACGCTGAGGATGAGGGTCAGGGCGGCGGCGGTGTGGACCGCCTGCTCCACCTTGTCCGGCTTCTTGGCCCCGTAGTACTGGGAGATGACCACCCCCGCCCCGCTGGCCAGCCCCATAAAGCTGCCGATGAGCATGTTGATGATGGAGGTCACCGTCCCCACGGCGGAGAACGCCTCGTTGCTGACAAAGTTGCCCACCACCCAGGCGTCCACCATGTTGTACAGCTGCTGGAACAGGTTGCCCGCCAACAGGGGCAGGGAGAAGTAAAACAGATGCAGCAGCACGCTGCCCTGGGTCATGTCGGTCTCGTGTCCGCGCCCGCGCAGCCCCGGCCGTCCCGCGTCCATAAAATCCGTCCTCTCTGTGCGCTCAATTTTTTTCATTATACACCCTTTTCTTCTCCGTTTCTATATGTTGGGGCAGAATTCGCAAAAAAATCCCCCGGTCCGGGACGGTACGCCCCTCCGGGGGATGCTCTGTTCCCCTCCGCGCCCGCGGAGGCACCTCTACTCCGCCTCTGGACCGGCGGCCTTCTCAAGTATAATTCCATACATCTGCATCGCCATGTTATTCTCCAGCGTCTGCTCCTCCTCGGTCAGAAGGGCGATCTCCTCACAGCGGCGGCCCAGGACCTCCAGACAGTCCGCCCGGCTCTCCAGCTCCTGGAGGCCCCGGAAGCGGCGCTTCACCGTCTCATACCCCATCTCCATGGTGTTGAAGGCGTACATGTCACCCAAAAACGGGTAGTCCAGCACCGTCTGGAGGAGGGCCTCCGTGGTCATGTGGGTCAGAATCTCCTCCGGGACCTCGCACGCCCGCCGCCGGCCCAGGACGTTGGCGTATTGCAGCCACTCCGGCGTGCCCGGCTTGACAGGGTAGTCATAGGGGGTGTCGATGGTATAAGGGGAGGCTGTCGCCGCTCCGAACACCGCCCAGAGGGCCAGGGCGCTGGCCGCAGCGAACAGGAGGGTCCATCCCTTATGGCGCATCTGTCTCCTCACCCTTCAAAAGATGATGCAGGAGCTGTACTTCAAAGACCTGAAGGGCTTTTTGGACATATTTCCGCCGTTTCTCCGGGTCTGTCAGGCTCACCGCGCACGGGTTCATCGTCTTGAAGTTGGGCACGTCGGGGTAGTCCCTCTCCCGGTGCTTCCCGTTGGGATAGCAATATGTCAGCCACCAGTCCTCCGGGGCGATCACCTCCCGGCGGAGATATTGGGCAGACTCCGCAACGAGCTCCGGGGTGATATCGTCCACCTGACAGCCCGAATATCCGTATTTTGGCTCCGCTTCGGCATCAAACAGAGCGATACCGGCAAACAGATTGTGGTCCACTTCTATACGGAACCACATTTGCAGGCTGTCCTTCTGGAATACCGCCCTCTTGATGACATAATTCAAGCCGGGATAGGTACTGGCGTTGGTGCTGTAATACGCATCATGGTCGGGGTGCTCGTAGGAGTAGTACACCGCGTTTGTCTCCGGCTCCAACCCGTATTTTTTCGCAAGGGGCTTCATTTCCTCCCGGAAGCAGTCGAACATCAGGCGCATCAATGTCACCTTTGCCGCCTTCATGGACCGCTCCACCTCCAGCCCCGCCTGGAAAGACTCGGGGGAGGCCAGCACAGCCTGTACGCTCTGTTCCATCCGTCTCCGTCCTCCCTCATCGGCGAACTTATGGATCGTGTCAAGATATTGCTCGGTCAGGACCTTAACCTCTCCGTCCAGCGACGGGAGCAGGCCGGTCAGCCATCCGGAGATATCCCGGGACCAGGAGATACAGCGGACCCGCTCCAGAAGGAGATGACGGGAACCGTCCTTCTCTCGCAGGCTGTTCCCGGAGGGAGCGTCTCCGAATCGGGTCAGATAGAGGAGTGGGGCGTTTTTGGCGTACTGACAGTAGTCGTAGCACTGTCCATCCCGGTCCTCCGCTCCAATCTTCACCTCAATGGGGATGAAATATCGGATATTTTGGAGAACGATGTCAATGCGCCGTCCGTTCTCCAGCGGGAATTCTGTGGTAACTGTGGTATGGGCCAGCAACATACCACTCATGGAGCATTCCGGCAAAACCGCCCGTAGGAAGGAGGCCAAAAACAAGGTCCCACAGCAGTGATCCCCCTCCGGGTCCAGCAGTCCGGCTAGAAAGCGGCACAGCTTCACCTCATCCCAGCCAACGCCCAGCGCCTGAAAAACATTGCAGTCCGACAGCGGGCGGCGGGGCAGATAGGGCTTGATTCCTTCGCCAACCTCTGCCAGCAGCTTTTTGCAGTTGTCCATCATACGTCCAGGCTGGCGATGAACTGCCGCGCCACCCGGGGGGTGCGGCCGGAGTGGCGGATTTCCCAAGCCATAGCCTGAGCGTGGAGGGCCTCGGGGGCCATTTCGATCCCCGCCCGGGCGGCCAGGTGGTCCACCAGAGCCAGGTAGGCGTCCTTGCTCATGGTCAGGTAGGGGATGCGCAGGCCGAAGCGCTGAGCCAGGGCGGTTTTTTCCGAAATGGTCTCGAAGGTGTCCACCTCGTCCCCCGCCCGCTCGGAGAAGGTCTGGCGCACCAGATGGCGGCGGTTGGAGGTGGCGCAGATGCACACGTTGACCGGCCGCTTCTCCAACGTCCCCTCCAGGATGGTCTTCAGGGCGGAGTAGGTCCTGTCGTCCTGGTCGAAGGCCAGGTCGTCGATAAAGAGAATAAACTTCTGCCGCCGCCCGGTCAGGGAGCGGATGAGGGCGGGCATCCCGGTCAGATTCTCCTTCTCCACCTCGATGAGGCGCAGCTCCTCCATGCCGGGGAGATAGAGCATGGACTTCACCGTGGCGGACTTGCCCGTCCCCCCGTCCCCGAAGAGGAGGACGTTGTTGGCCTGCCGCCCCGCCAGCATGAGCCGGATGTTGTCCTCCACCAGGCCCCGCTGGTGCTCATAGCCCAGCAGCTCCTCCGGGCGGGGGCAGTCCGGGTCGGCCACCGGGACCAGCTGCCCGTCCTCCCACAGGAAGGCCCGGTATCTGGCAAAAAGTCCCGCCCCGTGCTCCCGGTAAAACTGGGTCAGGGAGTCGAAGTCAAAGGGGGCCGCCGCCCGCCACCGGGGCAGTCCCGCCAGCACCGGGGCGTACTCCTCGGGGAGGAGGGGCTTCATGGCGTTGATGAAGCGGTCACAGTCGGTCTGAGCCAGCAGGACCAGGGTGTCAATGTCCCGCCGGGCGGCGTTCTCCAGGGCGGGGTCGGATTTCCCCTGGTCAATCAGCCGGGCGTAGAGCGTCTCGTGATACCGCAGATAGTCCCAAAGCCAGTCCCCCAGCCCCTCGCAGCCCGCCTGCCGCAGGGCGTGGAACAGCTGGATGTAAAAGCTCATCGCGTGCTCGCCGTTCCCGTGCTTCAGGAAGAACAGCAGGCGTTCGGCGTGCTCCATCACCCGGACCTCCGGCTCTCCGGTCTCTCCTGCCAGCTCCCGGTGGGCGGATAACCCCATCAGGGCGGCGTATAAAGCGTTCAATTCCATAACAATCTCCTCCATGTGCTGTTTTTTTCATTTTACCGGGAGCGCCCGGCCTTGTCAACGGTCAAGAGACATGATACAATGAGGAAAACTTTTTTGTGAGGTAACTATGGTCACCATCGGAGGAATCCCAATCGAGACCCCCCTGGCCCTGGGCCCTATGGCGGGGGTGACGGACATGGCCTTCCGCACCATCTGCCGGGAGCAGGGGGCGGGGCTGACCTGTACCGAGATGGTCAGCGCCAAGGCGTTGTGCTATCAGGACAAAAAATCCATCCCCCTTTTGCGGATGGGGGAGAACGAACACCCTGCCGCCGCCCAGATCTTCGGCAGCGACCCGGTCTGCATGGAGGAGGGGGCGGCCATCGCCAGGGAGGTCTCCGGGGCGGATTTTATTGACATCAACATGGGCTGTCCCGTGCCCAAGGTGGCCAACTCGGGGGACGGCTCGGGGCTGATGAAAAACCCCGACCTGGCCGTTAGGGTGGCGGAGGCGGTCATCAGAGGAGCCAAATGCCCGGTCACAGTCAAATTCCGCCTGGGCTGGGACAGGGGCTCCATCAACTGTGTGGAGTTCGCCAAAGCTATGGAGGAGGCGGGGGTCTCCGCAGTGGCGGTCCATGGGCGGACCAAGGTGCAGATGTATGCCGGAACCGCCAGCTGGGACTGGATTCGGGAGGTCAAAAAGGCGGTGAAGATCCCGGTCATCGCCAACGGGGACGTGTTCAAGGGGGAGGACGCCCCCCGCATTTTGAAGTACACCGGGGCGGACATGGCCATGATCGGACGGGGGGTGTTCGGCAACCCCTGGCTCTTCGCCCAGTGCAGGGCGGCGCTGGAGGGCAACCCCATCCCAGAGCTCCCCCCGCTGTCCCAGCGCTGTGACACCGCCGTCCGTCAGTTTGAGCTGGCCGCAAAGAACAAGGGGGAGAAGATCGCCTGCCTGGAGGCCCGGAAGCAGTACGCCTGGTATCTCAAGGGGGTCCCCTACGCGGGGTACTATAAGGAGCAGATCGTCAAAATCACCACCCTGGAGGATGTGTACCGGGTGACGGCGGGCATCAAACGGGATCTGTGCTGAGACGTGTCCCTGCTGACATATCTGGAGGGTTCCGGAGTCACCGGGCCATACAAGCGATCAAGGAGGTGAGCCCCCGTGACCGACCGGGAGCTGTTGGAACAGGCGAAGCGGGGCAGTGAGGACGCCTTTGCGCAGCTGGTACTGGACAATCAAAACCGGGTCTACTCCCTGGCCCTGCGGCTGACAGGTGACCGGGAGGAGGCCGCGGATCTGGCTCAGGAGGCCTTTGTCCGGGCGTGGCAGGGGCTGCCCGGCTTCCAGGGGGAGAGCAGCTTCTCCACCTGGCTCTACCGGCTGACCACCAACGTGTGTATCGACTACCTGCGCCGGCAGAAGCGTCGGGAGGGGGTGGAGCGGCCCGCGCCTCTGGAGGACGGCGAGGGGACCCGGATCGAGCCCGCCGACTGGAGCCAGGAGCCCCACCGGCAGCTGGAGCAGCGGGAGCGGAGCCAGGCCCTGGACCGGGCGCTGGACCGCCTGCCCGAGCACCATAGGAGGCCGCTGATGCTCCGGGAGCTGTCCGGGCTGAGCTATCGGGAGATTGGGGAGGCGCTGGACCTGGATCTGGGGACGGTCAAATCCAGAATTTCCCGGGCGCGGCTGTCCCTGCGAAAAATTTTGCTGGAGGACGGGAACTTTTTTGACCGCGGGCCGTCTAAGCCCGTGAACGACAAAAAAGAGAGGGGGGACGCCTGTGGACTGTGAGCGCTGTCGGGAGCTTTTGTCTGCCCGGCTGGACGGCCCGCTGAGCGCCGGGGAGGACAGCGCCCTGAGAGAGCATTTGGCCCGCTGTCCGGCCTGCCGGGAAGCGGAATCACAGCTTGCTGTGATCCACAATATGATGGCCGGGCTGGAGGAGGTCCCCGCGCCGGAGGGGTTCGCCCAGTCCGTCATGGCCCGCGTCCGGAAGGAGCAGCCCTCCCGGGTGATCCCCCTCTTCCGCCGCCCCCAGCTCCGGGCCCTGGCCGGGCTGGCCGCCTGTCTGGTGCTGGCCGCGGGGCTGTACAACATCTCCCTGGGCCAGAAGGAGCGCGCCCTGCGCAGCGGCTTCCAGCAGGACGCCGGCATCTCCCTGACATCCGCCGGACCGGAGGAGGCCGGGGACAGCGCCCAGGACTCCTCCGCCCTCCCCTTCTGCTTCACCGCCCAGGGTAATGAGGATGGCATCGCCGGTCCTCCGGCACGCCAAGCCTCCTCCGAGCAGACAGACCCCCGGCCGGAGACCAAAGCGGTAAATTCTCCGGAGCTTTTGGCGGACCGCGCCGTCCTGGTGCTGGAGCGGATGCCCGACGGGGCGGAGGACCTGATTCCTCCGGAGACGGAGGTGACCTGCTCCACCAACACCGGCGAGGAGGGCTACCGCTGGCTGGACACCGGGAGCGAGCCGGAGGTTTTGGCCCAGATCGAACAGCTGGCCCTGGAGCAGGACATCCCGCTCTTCCGCCCCGCACAGCCGGAGGAGGCCCTGTACCACCTGGTCATCCTGCTGCCTCAGACCTGAAAAAGCCCCCTCCGCACGAATCTTCCGGCGGAGGGGACTTATTTTGCGCTTCTGCGGTTGATTACTCGCCGTCGCTGAACAGCATACGTCCTGGTGTACGCACAGCCCAGGGCGTCAATGGCACACATGCAGTAGACCGTGCGTCCGTCCGCCAGCGTGACCAGGTGGCGGGAGGGGTTGGCGGACACCGGATAAATGGAGGAGACCGTGCCGTCCTCCTCAATGGCCAGGGCGTTCTTGGACCGCAGCGTCTCCACCATGCGCTGCTCAGCCTCATCGGCGGGGGCAAAGGGCTTGTGGTGGTCCACGATGTAGCTGATGATTTTGTTGCGGAACCCGTTCTCCTCCGCGGTCAGCCGGGCGGCGATGCTGTCAATGATGATCCGCTCTCTGTCATAGTTCTTGAAGGTCAGCGTGTCTCGAAAATTAGCCATGGTTGATACACCCTTTCTCTTTTTGGTCAATATTTACCTGTGACAGATTGAATTGTACAGATCACTTGGTAAATTTGTCAAGGAAAAGGGCCCCAAAGACGGATTGGAAGTTCAAATGAATTCATCGAATTTATCAACACCCCGCCGCCGGCCCGGGTTCTGGGAGAGGGCCGCCCGCCCCTTTTCCCGTCCGCCCAAAATCCCTCAAAAAAACAGTTGTCAGAACGGCCCCTTTCGTGTATAATAAACAATAGCGTGTAACGCACCTGTTCAGCCGTTTGTTCAGGGCGATACCAAACGATAAGGAGTGGAACTGACTATGAGCTATTCTGTACAAAACATCCGCAACATCTGCCTGCTGGGACACGGCGGCAACGGAAAGACCGCCCTGGCGGAGAGCCTGCTGTATATGACCAAGGCCATCGACCGCATGGGGAAGGCCACCGACGGGAACACCGTGTGCGACTACGACCCTGAAGAGGTCAAGCGTCAGATCTCCATCTCCCTGGCGGTGGCCCCTGTGGAGTTCAAGGGCTGCAAGATCAACGTGCTGGACACCCCGGGCAGCTTTGACTTCTCCGGAGAGGTGATGGAGGCCCTCCGCGCCGCCGATGCCGCCATTATCGTCTGCTCCGCCAAGGACGGCGTCTCGGTGGGTCTGGAGAAGGCCTGGAAGTACTGCGAGGAGCGGAATATGCCCCGCTTCATCTACATCTCCAAGACCGATGAGGACAACTCCGACTACAACGCCACCTTCGAGGCCCTGCGCGCCAAGTACGGCAACAAGATCGCCCCCCTGGTGGTCCCCATCTGGGACGAAAACAAGAAGGTCACCGGCATCATCGACGTGCTCAACAAGCGGGCCTATGAGATGCAGAAGCTCCAGCGGGTGGAGATCCAGCTGCCTGAGAGCAAGGCCGGCGTCATTGACGAGTTCTATGAGTCCCTGAAGGAGTCGGTGGCCGAGACCAGCGAGGAGTTTATGAACAAGTTTTTCGATGGGGAAAGCTTCACTTACCCGGAGATGATCCAGGGCCTGCGCCAGGGAGTGCGGGAGCTGTCCCTCTTCCCGGTGCTGTGCGGCTCCGCGGTGAACTGCATGGGTTCCCTGATGCTGATGGACTACATTGTGGACCTCCTGCCCACCCCCATGGAGGGCAACTACCACAAGGCCACCCGCCAGGACGGCGAGACGGAGGAGTTTGTGGTCTCCCCCGGCGGCGTGCCCACGGCCTTCGTGTTTAAGACGGTCTCCGACCAGTACGGCAAGTACTCCCTCATCAAGGTCCTGTCCGGGGTCATCACCTCCGACCTCTCCCTGGTCAACTCCCGCACCGGCTCCGCCGAGAAGCTGGGCCGCCTGTATGTGATGAAGGGCAAGCGGGCCGAGGAGGTCAAGGAGCTCTCCTGCGGCGATATCGGCGCCATCGGCAAGATGGACAAGGTGAAGACGGGGGACACCCTGTGCGACAGCCGGAAGGTGGTCGCCCTGAAGCAGATCCCCTTCGCCGAGCCCTGCTACTCGGTGGCCATCGCCCCCAAGACCCGGGGACAGGAGGACAAGGTGGCCCAGGGCCTGTACCGGCTGAACGAGGAGGACCCCACCTTCACCCTGGTCAACAATGGGGAGACCCACCAGCTGGTCCTCACCGGCGCGGGGGACATCCAGGTGGACGTGCTGGTCAGCAAGCTGAAGAGCCGCTTCAATGTGGAGGCCGTGCTCAGCGAGACCCGGGTCCCCTACCGGGAGAAGATCCGCAAGACCGTCCAGAAGCAGGGGCGGCATAAGAAGCAGACCGGCGGCTCGGGCCAGTTCGGCGACGTGTGGATTCGCTTCGAGCCCAACATGGAGGAGGAAGAGATGGTCTTCGCTGAGGAGGTCTTCGGCGGCTCGGTGCCCAAGAACTTCTTCCCCGCCGTGGAGAAGGGGCTGCGGGAGGCCTGCGTCCACGGGCCGCTGGCGGGCTACCCGGTGGTCAACCTGAAGGCCGTGCTCTACGATGGAAGCTACCACCCGGTGGACTCCTCCGAAATCGCCTTCAAGACCGCCGCCCAGCTGGCCTATAAGGCTGCCATGCCCGAGGCCAACCCTGTCCTGCTGGAGCCCATCGGCGAGCTGAAGGTCACCATCCCCGACAGCTACATGGGGGACGTGATGGGGGATATCACCAAGCGCCGGGGCCGGGTGATGGGCATGAACCCCGCCGGCGACGGGGAGCAGGTGCTGGAGGCCGAGGTTCCCATGGCCGAGATGACCAGCTACGCCATCGACCTGCGGGCCATGACCCAATCCCGCGGGTCCTACACCTTCCACTTCATCCGCTATGAGGACTGCCCCCCTGCCGCCCAGGAGAAGGCCATCGCCGCCGCCAAGGCCATGCAGGAGGAATCGTAATACACCGCGCCCCCTCCCTATTTTCGGGAGGGGGCGCGGCTTTCGATTGAAAATGCAGGGATACGGCTTGCCGTGTCCCCATGCTACAGACCGTGTCCCGCGTTCCCCATCCCCTGCCGCTCCCCGGCCAGCCTCTGCTCCCGGCGGCGGCGGAAGGCCCGCTCCCTGGCCTGCCACTCCTCCTCGGTCTGGTGGAGGAACGCGGACCACTCCCCGCTTCCGTACTCCCCGAACGCCGCCTCGGGGACCCGTTTTCTCAAACAGTCCACCGCCCCCTGGAGGTCGCCCGGTCTGCGCAGGCCGGTGGTCTGGACCTGCCGCCGGTCGTCCACGATGTACAGCTCGATGACCCGGCTGCTCTGGCTGCGGCCATTGGTGTATCGGACCTTGATCTCGTCCCTGGGGAAGACCCCCCGGATACGGGAGAGGGCGGACACGTCATCCCCCAGCACCCACTCCCTGCCGACAGCCACCCGGCCGAACCACAGCCCGCCGGCCTCAATGTCCCGGTCCACCATGGCAAAGAGCTCCTCCACCGGCGGGGCCTCCTCCGGGCAGGGGAGCTGGGCGCGGATGGACTGGGCCAGGCGGCTCCTCCCGGGGCAGAAGGCGTCCCGCAGGTCGGTATAGGTCTCATACAGGCAGCAGAAGGCAAAGAGCACAAATCCTCCCCCGGCCACCGCCTCTGTGGCCCAGTCCTGGAGCTCCCAGGCGGCTTTGTCCTCTCCCAGCCCCATAAAAAACACCACCCCGCACCCGGCGGCGAGAAGCAGGTACAGCAGAGACCACAGCAGCCGGGCCAGCCGCTTCCGGGTCCGGTCCAGACAGTAGCCCCCCTGGGGAACGGCGTTGGGATGCCGCCTCCCCAGCACCCAAAGAAACCCCGCCGCCAGCAGCCCGCTCCACAGATAGCCGATCAGCGCCCCCGCGCCCACGAAAAACAGCCCGCAGACAAGCCAGTTCCATGGCCACTTCAAAAAAATTTTTCTCTCCGGTCCCTGTGCCATCCCGCACCGCCCTCCTCTGCCGCAGGGCCGGAACACCCTCCGGCTCCTGCGCTTTTCCGCCTCAGTATAGCACTGGCCGCCCGCTAATTCAAGCCCTGAACTTCGTCCGTTTCCGCCCGGAAAAGCACTTGACGAAACATGGCCCCTGGAGTAAAATAGGCTGGTATTTTTTTACACAGGAGCAGGAAAGGGGAATGCACAATGGGAAGACCCGGTTTTGACAACACGGCATATCTGCACACCCAATCCCAGCACATCCGGGAGCGGATCTCCCAGTTCGGAGGCAAGCTCTATCTGGAGTTTGGCGGCAAGCTGTTTGACGACTACCACGCCAGCCGGGTACTGCCCGGATTTGAGCCGGACAGCAAGCTGCGGATGCTGGAGCAGCTGCGGGACAAGGCGGAGATCGTCATCGCCATCAACGCCGGCGACATCGAGAAGAACAAGGTGCGGGGGGACCTGGGCATCACCTACGACAGCGACGTGCTCCGGCTGATCGACCAGTTCCGGGGCCGGGGGCTGTATGTGGGCGGAGTGGTGGTCACCCGATACACCGGCCAGCCCGCCGCCGACGCCTTCCAGCTCCGCCTGGAGGGGCTGGGGCTGAAGGTGTTCCGCCACTACCCCATCGAGGGCTATCCCCACAACATCGCCCGGATTGTCAGCGATGAGGGCTACGGCCGCAACGAGTATATCGAGACCTCCCGCCCCCTGGTGGTGGTCACCGCCCCCGGCCCGGGCAGCGGAAAGATGGCCACCTGCCTCAGCCAGCTCTACCACGAGCACAAGCGGGGCGTGGTGGCCGGATACGCCAAGTTTGAGACCTTCCCCATCTGGAACCTGCCCCTGAAGCACCCGGTGAACCTGGCCTATGAGGCGGCCACCGCCGACCTGGACGATGTGAATATGATCGACCCCTTCCACCTCCAGGCCTACGGGGTGACCACGGTGAACTACAACCGGGACGTGGAGGTCTTCCCCGTGCTGGCTGCCATGTTTGAAAAAATCACCGGCTCCTGTCCCTACCAGTCCCCCACCGACATGGGGGTGAACATGGCCGGGAACTGCATCGTGGACGACGAGGTCTGTCAGCAGGCCGCCCGGCAGGAGATCATCCGGCGGTACTACGACGCCCTGTGTGAGCGGCGGCAGGGCAGGGGCTCGGACAGCGCGGTGTACAAGCTGGAGCTCCTTATGCAGCAGGCGGGGGTGAGCGCCCAGCTGCGCCCGGTGGTGGCTCTGGCCAACGAGCTGGCGGAGTCCACCGGGGAACCCGCCATGGCCATCGAGCTGGCGGACGGGACCCTCATCAGCGGCAAGACCTCCCAGCTGATGGGCTGCTCCGCCGCGGCGCTCCTCAACGCGCTGAAGCACCTGTCCGGAGCGGGGGGCCACGGGGTCCACCTCATCGCCCAGAGCGCCATCCAGCCCATCCAGACCGTCAAGGTGCAGGTTCTGGGCTCCGCCAACCCCCGGCTGCACAGCGACGAGGTGCTCATCGCCCTGGCCTCCTCCGCCAACCAGGAGCCTATGGCCGCCCGCGCCCTGGAGCAGCTGGCCGCCCTCAAGGGATGTCAGGCCCACTGCTCGGTCATCCTCTCCCCGGCGGACAGCAGTACCTATAAAAAATTGGGCCTCCAGCTCACCTGCGAGCCCCGCTACCAGACCAATAACCTCTATCACCGATAATATGGGAACATGAGGGCGAATTGGGGACCTTCTTTCACCGCCCTTGACTTTTGGGGCTGGGTATGATAGGATGTACATAGAGAGTCCCGATGCCGGGATAGGAATTGGCAGTTTCGACAGAACGGGAGGCGTTTATGAAAGAAACCTGTATGTGTAAGGGCTGGCGGGAGCTGCTGCATGACTCCGCGCGGCGGTGGCAGATACTGGGGGTGCTGACCTGTCTTTCAGTTCTGCTGCCCATCCCCCTTTGGCCGGTCCTGGCCCTGTGGGGAGTCCACGATTGGCTGATGGCGCGGGAGAGCTCCAGCCGGGCGGTGAAGACTGCCGCCTATGTGGTTCTGGCAGTAGTTTCCGTCCTGTTTCTGGTGGATTTTTTCCACTGTGTCTCCATCTTCCTCTAACATACTACAAAAAACGGCCTCCCCGGCATTGGGGAGGCCGTTTGCTGTATTGGTCAGGAGAGATGCCAGATATCCTCGTTGTACTGGCGGATGGTGCGGTCGGAGGAGAAGTACCCCGACTTGGCGATGTTGACCAGCATCTTCCGGGCCCAGTTCCGCCGGTCGGCATAGTCCCGGATGCAGCGGTCCTTGGCCTGGATATACTCCTCCACGTCCAGGAGGGCCATGAACCAGTCCTTGTTCTTCATATCCCGCCACAGCGCGGACAGGCTGGCCGGGTCTCCGATGGCCAGCAGCTCGGGGGAGACCAGGAAGTCCACCAGCTTCTCCACCTCGGGGCGGTGGTAGCAGGCCAGCGGGTCGTATCCCCGTCCGTCAGGGCGGTCCCCGGTGTAGAGCTTGATGACCTCGTCGCTGCGGGCCCCGAAGGTGTAGATGTTGTCCTGCCCCACCAGCTGGGCGATCTCCACATTGGCTCCGTCCAGGGTCCCCAGAGTCACCGCGCCGTTGGCCATCAGCTTCATATTGCCCGTCCCGCTGGCCTCCTTGGACGCGAGGGAAATCTGCTCGGAGATGTCGCAGGCGGGGATGAGTCGCTCCGCCCAGGTGACGTTGTAGTTCTCCACCATGGCCACCCGCAGCCAGGGCCGGACCTGGGGGTCGGTGTCGATGAGCTGCTGGAGGCACAGAATCAGGTGGATGATGTGCTTGGCCATCACATAGGCGGGGGCGGCCTTGGCTCCGAAGATGACCGTCACTGGCTGAGCGGGGCGGCGTCCGGCCTTGATTTCCAGATACTGGTGGATGATATACAGCGCGTTCATCTGCTGCCGCTTGTACTCGTGCAGACGCTTGATCTGCACGTCAAAGACCGACTTGGGGTCCAGCTCAATCCCCTGTACCGCCCAGATGACCCGGCACAGCTGGCGCTTGTTCTCCTCCTTCACGGACAGAAGCCGGTCCAGCGCCGTCGGATCAGCCGCGAAGCCCAGCAGGCCCTCCAGCTCCTTGGGGTCCCGCCGCCAGTCCGTCCCGATGCAGGTGTCGATGAACTGGGTCAGCCCGGGGTTGCAGGCCTCCAGCCACCGGCGCAGAGTGACGCCGTTGGTCTTGTTGTTGAACTTTTCTGGATAAATGGTATAGAAGGGCTTTAGCTCGGTGTTCTTTAAAATCTCCGTGTGGAGGGCGGCCACTCCGTTCACCGAGAAGCCGTAGTGGATATCCATATGGGCCATGTGTACCCGTCCCGCCTCGTCCAGGATGGCGGTCTTGGGGTCGGGGTGGGCCTCCCGCGCCCGGCGGTCCAGCTCCTGGATGACCGGGACCAGCTGGGGCGCCGCCGTCTGGATGAAGGACAGGGGCCACTTCTCCAAAGCCTCGGCCAGGATGGTGTGGTTGGTGTAGGCGCAGGTCTTGCTCACCTGGTCCACCGCCTCGTCAAAGCTCAGGCCCCGCTGGGTGAGCAGGCGGACCAGCTCGGGGATGACCATGGAGGGGTGGGTGTCGTTGATCTGAATGACCACATGGTCGGACAGGGTTTGGGGAGTAAAGCCCCGCTCCTCCAGCTCGGCCAAAATCAGCTGCGCGCCGGCGGAGACCATAAAGTACTGCTGATAGACCCGGAGCAGGCGGCCCGCCTCATCGCTGTCGTCCGGGTAGAGGAAGGCGGTCAGCCGGTGAGGGATGTCCCCCTTGTCGAACCGGATGCCCACCCAGGGAGCGGCGGCGGGCTGCTCCACGTCGAAGAGGTGCAGGCGGTTGGCGTACCCGTTCCCCGCCCCGGGGATGGCGATGTCGTACTGGACCGCCTTCAGGTCGAAGCCGCCGAAGGGGACCAGGAAGGACCGCTCCGTGGGGATCAGCCAGCTGTCCGGCTCAATCCACGGGTCGGGCTCCTCGGTTTGGCGGTGGTTTTGGAACTCCTGCCGGAACAGGCCGTAGTGGTAGTTCAGCCCCACCCCGTCTCCGGGCAGTCCCAGGGCGGCGATGGAGTCCAGGAAGCAGGCCGCCAGCCGTCCAAGCCCGCCGTTGCCCAGGGAGGGCTCGGGCTCCATGGACTCGATGACGCCCAGATCCCGGCCCAGGTCGGACAAGAGCTGCTTTACCTCGGCGTGCAGGCCCAGCGCCAGCAGGTTGTTGGACAGCAGCTTGCCCATCAAAAATTCCGCGGAGAAGTAGTAGAGCTTCTTTCCTCCGTCGGGGGCGGGGCGGTCCTGGGCCATGCGGCGGGTCAGCAAGAGCAGGGCCTCGTACAGCTGGCGGTCGCTGCACTGGTCGGGAGCCCGTCCAAAGCGATCCTGGGTCAGCTGCCACAGCTGTTCGTTCAACTGCATAGGGTTCAGTCTCCTTTCCTCTGAAAACGGTGTCTGTAATGCCTTATGGCGAAAGTATAACAAACCTGGCCCCTCCCCGTCAAACCCTTTTGCAGGGAATTATACCCAAATTTTCTGAAAAAACCTGCCCCCACCAGAAAAAAATAGATGAAGCCCCCTTCCGGCTTCTAAGATTTTCCATTTTTCAGCACAAGCGGACCAGACCACGCCAATACAGGGACACGGCCTGCCGTGTCCCTGCATACGTCTCTGGATCAGTCCTCTCCTGACCGCCGGCGGGAGGCATCGGGTCCCGGGATGGGGACAAACTCGGGTTCCGGGTCCATGGCCTCCATCCGTCCCACACAGCGGTTAATGGGGACCCCCTGGAGGTGGAATTTTTCCTCATAGTCGGTCATCACCCCCTGACAGCCTGCCCCGTGCAGGTCGCGGGTGACCTCCGACAGGGCAAATCCGGCCTTGGGGAACTGGAACAGGGACCACTCGAACAGGTCCCGGTTGTCGCTCTTGAAGTGGATCTCTCCCCCTGTCTTCAGGACGCCCCGGTAGAGCACCAGGAACTGGGGGTGGGTCAGCCTCCGCCGGGCGTGCTTCAGCCCCGGCCAGGGGTCGCAGAAGTTGATGTAGAGCAGGTCCACCTCCCCTGGGGCGAAGTAGCTGCGCAGGGCGGCGGCGTCCCCGTCGATGAAGAAGATGTTGGTCAGACCCTGGGCCTGACAGCGCTCCATGGCCACAATCATGGCGTCCGGGACCCGCTCCAGGGCGAGATAGAGCACATCCGGATTCTGCCGGGCGGTCTCTGCGGAGAAGCGGCCCTTCCCGCAGCCGATCTCCAGCCGCACCTGCCGGGCCTGGGGGAAGAGCTCCCGCCAGCGGCCCCGCATACCTTCGGGGTCGGAGATCAGAAGCCCGGCACAGCGCTCCATTCGGGTATCCAGGTTGGCTTTTTTTCTCATTCTCATTTTATGCAGTCTCCTCTCGAAAAAAGAAGCCCGCCCGCCGGACGCTGAGGACCGGGCCAGGCGGGTTTTATCACGTGGTTCACTGCTCCTCCGGCGGGGGGTCTCCGGGGAGGGAGCACAGCCAGCGGTATACGGGGACCAGGGATCTCCAGCCCTCCAGCACCAGACCGGCCAGCTCCGGGGTAAAAAATACGCCCTCACAGTTGCGCAGGCAGCTCAGGCTGAACTGTCGGCAATTGTACCAGGGAAAGAGCAGCTTCCCCGGGTCCCCCTTGGGGCGCTTGTACAGCTCGCCGTCCAGAACGAACTCCCCCCGCCGGTTCACTGCCCGGGCCAGGCGCTCCACCGGCTTGGGGTCCCGGTCGATGCGGGCGCGGAGCTTGGCCATGGTGACAGGGGGCATATCCCAGCAGCCCATCCCGTAGCCGTAGCGGTCGGGGGCCACCTCGAACCAGAAGCAGGGGATGGAGCCATCATGCTCCCCCGGCTTGCGCAGGGAGAACCACAGGTGGTCCTTGTAGGGACCCCGCCCAAAGAGCCGGCGGGCGTCCCGGTAGATACGGCTTACCTTGGGCTCCAGCCCCAGCTTGGGGAAGGCGGCGGTCATCTCCCTGGCCAGCTGGGCGGACAGGGTCCGGGTGGGGGTGTCCACCAGGGCAATAAATTCTTCCTTGTGGGCCTGGAACCAGCTGCGCTCATTGTGAAACCGCAGGTCCCACAGAAAGTCCACCGTCCCCTGGCTATAGCCCTGAAAGCTGTTGTCCTCACCCACGGCTCAGCCCTCAGTTCCGTCCCCCGGCGGGGTCAGGATGTCCAGGTCGGTGTCAGTGGGCTGTTCCGGGGTGGAAGCTCCGGGGTCGACAGGCTGCTCCGGCGCGGCGGTCCCCGGGTCCACGGGCTGCTCCGGCTGGGCGGTCCCCGGGTCCACGGGCTGCTCGGGCGCGGCGGTCCCCGGGTCCACAGGCTGCTCGGGCGTGGTGGTCCCCGGGTCCACGGGCTGCTCTGGGGTAGTAGTCCCCGGGTCCACAGGGGCCGTGCCGCCGGGCTTGCCGTTCACCCAGGTGGAGGGGTCCCCGTCGGCGGGGTTGTAGCGGTAGGTGGTGGGGCGCATCTTGTACCGGCTGCCCCCCATGTCCTGCTTGTCGATCTGGTTGCCGTCCTTGTCGTAGACATAGCGGTAGGTGTGGGCGCTGATGCCCGTGTAGGGGTTCTGCTTCGCGTCCTTGACCAGAGAACCCTGGGGCACGCCGGGGTCGGCTACATAGGACACGGTGGGGGCCACCCGGTCGAAGGTGCTGCTCTTGGGCACGGCGTAGACCCCCTCCGGGTTGGTGCCGTAGATCTTCACGTTGAGGTAGCGGTTCCCGTTGGAGTCGTAGCTGTTGGTGACGATCTTGACGGGGTAGTCGGTGCTGTTCTTGAAGCGGAAGTCCAGACTGCCGTAGAAGACGGTGGCGTCCATGCCCTCGGTCACGTAGCCGGTGTTGAACTGGTGGCAGTGGCGCTCCACCACCTCCAGGTTGGTGTGGAGGACGGCGTAATAGATGGTGGAGGAGGTCTGACAGATGCCGCCGCCGATGTCGTCCACCGACTGGCCCGCCTGATAGATGGGGGCGTCCTTGTACCCCTTGTCGGCGGAGCGGCTGCCGGTGGTATTGTTGTAGGAGAACTCCTCCCCGGGGAGGAGGATGATGTTGTTGCAGGCCTCGGCGGACAGCTTCACGTTGTGCTTGCGGTTGGCCGAGCCGGATACCCGGGTGGTCCCCTCCCCCAGCAGGTCCTGGAACATCTGGCTCTCCAGGCTCTCCCGGGTCACCTTGGGCTGGGTCCGGGTCACGGGGATGGAGAAGGTCTCCCCCCCCTTGGCGCTCTGGTAGGCGGTCCGCAGGGCCTCCACATCGAAGTCCAGCCCCTCCTGGTGGTCGCTGACCGTCATGGTCTCCAGGTCCAGCTGCGCGTCCCTGGGCTCGGTATAGAGGGCCTGGTGGATGGCGTCAAAGTCGGGCTCCTGGGTCTCGCTCTGGCTGGCGGTGAGGGGGACGGTGCTGCTCACCTCGCTCACCTCTCCGCTGAACCGGCGGGCGAAGGCGTGCTGGAGGGCCGCCTCCGTGTCCCAGCGCACCTGCTCCCAGTCCACCGTAAGGGCGGGGACCCCCTTGGTCATCACCAGCTGGTCCTCCTCCAGCTCGTAGGCGGCGTGCTCCGAGCCGGCCGCCACCTCCCGCTCCATCTGGGACAGCACCCCGTCCAGGCCGCGCTCCCCCTCCGGGAGGGCCATGGGGATCTCGCTGGAGCCGCCCATCATGTGGGACAGCAGGACCGGACCGCCGGTCAGAAAGCTCTCCCGCCCCACCTGCCAGGCGTCCTGGACGCTTTGAGCGGTGTCCACCTCCAGGTCGGCGGCGGTAAAGGTGTGGCTCACATCCTCATAGCTCAGAGTCAGGGAGATGTCCCCGCTCCGCTGGCTCACCGTGTCGTCCACCGCCTGCCGGGCCTGCTCCACGGTCAGATTGGATACATCCACCCCGGCCACCGACACGTTGGGCAGAATGGTATCCCGGCCCCCCGCCCAGACGCACAGTCCTATGTACGCCGCGGCCAGTGCCCCCGCCGCGCAGCCTCCGATGATCCACGGGAGCCTGCTGCCCCCTTCATGTTTTGCAACTCGCTGTCCATCCATGCTGCCTCGTCCTCCTGTCCGGTCCTCACCGGATGATAATCTGGCCTCCCGCAGCGCGCAGGAAAGCCAGCGCATGATCTAGCAACAGCATATTATAGCATGGTTGTTTCTCGCATACAACTACAGAATAGTTACAAACGGGCCGGAATTTTCCTGTCCGGTGCTGCGGGGCAGGAGAAAAGCGGGAGCACAGCGGATACGCGAAAGGGCCGCTCCGCACGCAGGCAGAGCGGCCCGGGAGAGGGCTGCATGGGGCGGGCTTACAGCACCGGGTTCCAGGCCAGCTCCATCACCTCGTCCACGTTGTCCATGGAGGTGATGAGGCCCAGCCGGATATAGCGGCCCACCACATCGGTCAGGGTGGTCTGGGTGAAGTCCTGGGCCAGGCCGAACTGCAGGGAGTTGTTCAGCATGACGTTCATCTCATAGTCGCCGCCGTTCCAGCCCTGCTCCAGCAGCAGCTTGGTGGCCTCCTCCGAGTTGTCCCGCATATAGCTGTGGGCCTTCTGCACGGCCTGCACGATTTTTTTGGAGATGACGGGGTTTTCCTGGGTGAAGGTGCGGTTCATGGCGATGACACAGCAGTTCTGACCGGCGAAGTCCTCATCCAGCAGGGAGCGGATGCACTTGAGCTTGCCGTCCTTGACCATACCGTAGGCGTAGGTATCGCTGAGCAGCGCGCCGGAGATCTCCCCCCGCTCCATGGCGGCCACGCAGGCGTCGGCGGAGACGGGGGTCAGGGTCACATCGTTCTGGGGGTTGATGCCGTCCGCGTCCAGCAGCAGGCAGGTGATGTTGTAGTCCGACTTGCCGATGCCGTTGGGGACCGAGACGGTGGTTCCCTTCAGGTCGGCGGTGGTGTTGTAGTCGCTGTCCGCCAGGACATAGATGGACTTGCAGCCGATGTGGGCGCCCCCCACAAAGGTCAGGTCAACCCCGTTGGTGATGGGGACCAGCATGGTGGCGATGTGCCCCACGGCAACGGTGGCCTGGCTGGTGCCCAGGGCCTCGGTGTAGGAGGTCCCCTTCACGCCCTCCGCCTCCAGGCCGGCCTCGGTGTAGTAGCCCAGGTGGTCCGCGACCACAGGACCGGAGGTGCAGCCGTCCGACATGTAGTACAGCACCTTCTGGCCGTAGGCGGGCTCGCTCTTCATGGCCTCCAGCTCCTCGGCAGTGGGGGTCAGGTCGAAGTTGGCCATGTCAATGGCCCGGCCCTCCATCTCGATGGGGACGAACATGGCCTCCCACTTGCCGGTGGTGGACGCCTCATAGGAGTTCAGGTGCTCGGTGGCGTTGTCCTGGTTGACCTCCACGTCCACGTCCTGGCCCATGGTCACCTTCAGGCCAGGGTCGGGGCTCTGGGGCGTGCTGCCGGCGGGGGTGGACTGACTCCCGCCGGGCTGGCCGCCGCCGCACGCGCACAGAGACAGCGCCAGAGCTGCCGACAGGGCCAGGGTAAGGCTTCGTTTGAATTTCATCTTTCTTTCACCTCATAAAAATTCTGGTTTCCCCCCTCCCGGAGGAGGAGGTATTTATAAAGCTGTAAAACAGCTCTACAAATCAGGTCTCCTGCTTTTTGCCAAAATGCAGCCGGTGGAGGATGTCGTTGCGGTAGGCCACAAAGCTGGCGGAGGAGCGGTCCCGGGGGAACCCCTCATCAATTTTGATATCGGCCAAAATGCGCCCGGGAGCGGCGTCCATCACCAGAATGCGGGTTCCCATATAGATGGCCTCGTCCACGTCGTGGGTGACCATCAGGGCCAGCTGCCGGCGGTGGGACCAGATGTTCAGGATCTCGTCCTGCATGTTCATCCGGGTGAAGGCGTCCAGCGCGCCCAGAGGCTCGTCCAGCAGGAGGATCTCGGGCTGGTTGATGAGGGAGCGGACCAGGGCCACCCGCTGGGCCATGCCGCCGGACAGCTGGGCGGGGTAGTCGTCCTTGAAGTTCTCCAGGCCGATGACGTGCAGCATCCGCCGGACCTTCTCCTCATTGCCCCGCAGCGTGCCCTGCATCTCCAGGCTGAAGGCGATGTTTTTTTCCACCGTGAGCCAGGGGAAGAGGGTGGGCTTCTGAAAGACCATGCCACGCTCCGGCGAGGGACCGTCGATCTCCCTGCCGTTGACCGTCACCTTCCCCAGGGTGGGGTGGATGAGCCCGGCCACCAGGCGCAGGATGGTGGACTTTCCGCACCCCGAGGGACCCACCAGAGAGATGAACTCCCCGCTCTCCATGGTGACGGTGATGTCGTGCAGGGCGTTGGTGACATCATCGCTCTCCACCTTGGCGAAGCTCTTGCTGACATGCTCCAGCTCCAGGACGACCTTTTTCTCTGCCATTACTTTTCAACTCCGTTCTGCCAGCGCAGCACATGGCGCTTCACCGCCTCCAGAGCCTTGGTGACCATGGTGAAAATGAAGCAGATGACAAACAGCGCCGCAAACATCTTGTCATAGCTGGCCCAGCCCGTCTGCCAGGTCATGTACCAGCCCAGGCCCGACTTGACCCCCAGCATCTCCGCGATGATGATGGCCACGCAGGCGGAGCTCATGGCCTGAGTGCAGCCCTGGAGGATGGAGGGCATGGCGTAGGGGATGGCCACCCGGAAGACCAGCTGCCGCTTGCTGGCGCCCAGGGTCCTGGCGGCCTCAAAGAAGTCCTTGTCCACATTGGAGATGCCGGTGAGGGAGGCCACCGTCACCGCGAACCAGGAGCCCAGAGCAATGATAAACACCGCCCCGGCGAAGAGGGAGGAGGCGATGACCATGGTGATAGGAATCCAGGTGGTGGTGGGGATAGGTCCCAGGAACTTGATGACCGGGTCCACCCAGTAGCGGATTTTTTTGGAGTATCCGCAGGCGATCCCCGTGACCAGCCCCAGCGCCACCCCGGAGCTGTACCCCAGGAAGAGCAGCTTCAGGGTGTTCACCGTGCAGCTGAAGAGCATTTTATATTCCGTCAGGAAGGCGTTGATGATCAGATTCATGCAGGGCACAAAGGGCTGGGTCAGGATGCCGGTCTTCAGGGTCAGCACGTCGTAGACCAGCAGCAGCAGGAACAGCCCGGAGAACAGCGGGGCCCGGTAGCGCACCTTCTCATAGCTGTTCTTGTCCCCCTGCCGCCTGCGCACCGCCGCGTAGCAGCCCCAGCAGGCGTAGGCCAGCATGAAAAAGAGCAGCACCATCACGTAGCTCATGGGGTTTTTGTTGGCGGTGTTGTTGGGGACCAGCCAATACTCCGCCAGCGCCGCCCCGCCGCACGCCAGCGGCAGGACCATGATGAGCAGCTCCACCGCCTTCTCCAGCGGGGTCTTCTCCTTTTCCTCCAGGTCCTTGAGCTGCCGGCGGGTCAGGTTTTCCAGCTGAACCGTCCCGGACTGGTCTTCCCGCCTGGGTTGAACGTCATTCGGCATTGCGCACCTCTCCAACTTTTTGTAATTGAAATTGTCAATATACCTATAGATAGGGGCGAAATCGGGGGATTCTTTCCGAAATATGTATAAATTCCACAGCGGAGCGAGTATAACACAGTTTATTTTTCCTGTAAACCCCATCCCGGCCTTCCGTTCATCCGATCTTCCGATAGATGCGCCTGATTTATCCAAAAATACAATCCGGACGGGGGAGCGCCGCCGCAAAAACGGCAAAAAAAGCGCGGCCCCGGTCATCCCGGGTCCGCGTGGTAGAACTCCTTGGCGAAGCGGAGGAATTTTCGGATGTGCTGCTTGGGCTGGGGTTCCCGCTGATAGATCAGATAGAGCGCCCGCTGGCTGTCCACGCCGGGGAAGGTGAAGCCCAGGACCCGCCCCGCCTCAATCAGAGGCTGGGCCGCCTTCTCCGAGAGGATGGAGACCCCCAGCCCGCAGGCCACCAGATTTTTGATGGTCTCCTGGTCGCTGGCCCGGGCCGCCACGTGGAGGGACTGCTCCTGGACCCCCAGCTGCTCCAGCAGGCGGTCCCCCCGCCATCTGCTCCCGCTGCCCTCCTCCCGCAGGATGAAGGGGGAGTCTGTCAGCCGCTCCATGGACGGGGACGCCTCCCGGCGCAGGGCGAGGAAGTGCTCGTTCACCGGGGTAATCAGCACCATCCGGTCCTGGTAGAAGGGGACCGAGACCAGATGCTCCTCCTGGGCGGGCATCCCGGCCATACCCGCGTCCAGCATCCCGTCCCGCAGGCCGCTGATGACCTCCAGGCTGTCGCTCTGCCGCACCGCCACCTGCACCTCGGGACACCGGGCCCGGTAGGCGGGCAGGAGCTCGGGCAGAAGGTAGGCGGCGGGGATGGTGGAGGCCCCCAGGCGGATGGTCCGGGTGTCCTCCCCGGCGCAGCAGCGGACCATCCGCTCGTGCAGCTCCAGAATGTTCCCCGCGTACTGATAGATCTCCTTGCCCTTGGGGGTGACCGTCAGGTTTTTCGTGGTGCGGAGGATCAATTTGGTGTGCAGCTCCTCCTCCAGCTGGCGGATGTGGGCGCTGATGGTGGGCTGGGAGAGGTAGAGCACCTCCGCCGCCCTGGTAAAGCTCCCCCATTTGACCACCGCCGCAAAGGAGCGCAGCTGTTTCAATTCCATCCCATCACCCCTCTGTCTGGGCCTGTCAGCGCTCGGACCGGGCCAGATAGCGGAAGCCATAGGCGGGCAGAGCCAGCGCCTGGAGCTCACAGCGGTCCCCGGTGATCAGGTCGCTGAACGTCCCGGGCTCGTGGGGGAACGTCAACTCCTTGTCCAGAGGGGTGAAGTTGAACACGCCGATGATTTTCTGCCCCTCAAAGCGGCGCCCGATGGCCAGCACGCCGGTGTCCCCGGTGTCCAGGGTCCGCACGTCCGCCCCGGCCCCGAAGGCGGGATTGGTCCTGCGCAGCTCCCCCAGCGCGCGCAGCCCGCAGAACACCTGTCCCTCCGGGGTGCTCGGGTCCTGGGCGTGGTCCGCCAGGTCCCACCGGAATTTTCCCCGGTGGAGGTAGCGGCTGTCCTCCGCCTTCTGGGGGTCGTCCTTATAGCTGTAGTCGTTGACCTGAGCCAGCTCGTCCCCGCTGTACAGCAGGGGCAGGCCGGTCTGCATAAACATCATGGCGTGAAGGGTCAGGTCAAACCGGATCGCCCGCTCCATGGCCGCCGGGTCCCCCTCGAAGCCCGCCTTCTCAATGCCGCACAGGCTGGCGGTGGTGCCGCACTGGCGGGCGTCTCCGCTGGCCGGGTCGTCGTTATAGAGCTCCCCCCGGCTGACGCTGCCCTCCCAATGGCCCTGGAACCAGGCGCTGAGGTACTTCTTGTGGGCCACCTCATCAGTGCCGAAGTTCTCCCTCAGCCAGCGGTAGTCCAGCCCCCAGCCGATGTCGTCATGACAGCGCAGGTAGTTGAGGAACACGTACTCCTTGGGCAGAGCGCTGACCATATCCAGCTGCCGCCTCAGCAGACGGGTGTCCTGTGTCGCCACGGTGTGCCAGGTGGTACACATGGTGGTCACGTTGTAGAGCAGGTGGCACTCTGGCTTCTCCACCGTCCCGAAGTAGGGGACCACCTTCACCGGCTCCATGACCACCTCCCCCAGCAGGATCACCGAGGGGCAGACAATCTCCCCGATCATCCGCATCATCCGGACAATGGTGTGGACCTGGGGCCGGTTGCGGCAGTCGGTCCCCAGCTCCTTCCAGATGTAGGGCACGGCGTCAATGCGGATCATGTCCATCCCCCGGTTGGCCAGGAAGAGGAAGTTGTACATCATCTCGTTGAACACCCGGGGGTTGCGGTAGTTCAGGTCCCACTGGTAGGGGTAGAAGGAGGTCATCACAAAGTGCCCGCAGTCCTCCAGCCAGGTGAAATTCCCCGGCGCGGTGGTGGGGAACACCTGGGGGACCGTTTTTTCGTACTCCGCCGGGATGTCCCAGCTGTTAAAGAAGAAGTACCGGCTCATGTACTCCCCCTCCCCCTGCCTGGCCCGCTCCGCCCACTCGTGGTCCTGGCTGGTGTGGTTCATCACAAAGTCCATGCACAGATTGATTCCCTGCTTGTGGCAGGCGGCGGCCAGCTTCTCCAGGTCCTCCATGGTCCCCAGCTCGGGGCGGACGGCCCGGAAATTGGCCACCGCGTAGCCCCCGTCGCTGCGCCCGGGCACGGTGTCCAGGAAGGGCATCAGGTGGAGCATGTTCGCCCCGGTCTGGCGGAGGTAGGGCAGCTTTTTCCGCACCCCGTTCAGATCGCCGGCAAAGTTGTCAATGTACAGCATCATGCCCACCAGGCCGTTGGAGCGATACCACCCGGGGTCGGCCTCCCGCTCCGCGTCCCGTTTTCTCAGGGCGGCGGAGCGTTCCTCCGCGAAGCGGCGCAGATTCTCGCACAGCTCGGCGAACATGGCGTCATTTCCATACAGCTCCATATACAGCCAGCGCAGCTCGTCCATGTGCCGGGCCAGCCGGGCCTGAAACAGGGCTTCCTCTTTTTTTGTCATCTCTTCAGCCTCCCTCGATTCGCTCAGGCGCTCCCGCCCGCTATGAGACCCATTATATGAAAAACCCCGCGGATGTCAAGCTGGCATATTCCCGGCGCTCCAGCATATACTGTGGACAGGTACAGAGAGCTTGGCGGCTTTGACACGGATTTGTAACCAATTTTTCACCGGCCCGTAACGGCTTCGAAAGGACGGTAACAGTCTGGGTGTGCTATACTTATGATAACATGAAGGAAGGAGGGCCCCCTATGAACCTGATAAAAAAGGCTGCGCTGACCCTGATGATCCTGTCCATTTTTATTTTGCCTGCCGGCGGCGCGGGGGAACGCTCCGTCCAGTCCCCCGGCTTCGTTCCCGGCTCGGTCCCCGCCGGAAGCGGTATGGCGGAGTCCATGGCCCCCGCGCTCCACGGGATGGTGCTGGCCATGCTGAACCGGGAGGCTTCGGCCTTCGACCCCGCCGACCGGGAGCTGGCCTGGGAGAGTCTTTACAATATGCTCTCCCTCTACGGCCAGATGGACAGCCGGGCCCAGCCGGAGGAGGGAACGCTCACCCTCCCCGGGGAGACAGTGGCCGACTACAGCGCCGCCCTGGGCCTGTCCCTGGAGGCGCTGGGGGAGCGTCCCGCCAGCCTGGCCGACCGGCTGCGCTTTGACCGGCGGGCGGGGAGCTATACCCTCGCCTGCGGGAGCGACGACCTGGCCCAGCTCCAGCTGTTCGAGGTCCGGCCCGACGGCGCGGGGTTCCAGCTCACCGGGGCGCTGGTCTATCTGGTGGACGGCTCTGAGCTGGTCCGCTTCCAGGCCGGGCTCCAGCCCCAGGACACCATGTTCGGCTGCGCGGTCACCAGCCTGCACCTGAGCTGAAAATTCCCCTCAGGGCCTGTCTCTTGGAGGCAGGCCCTTGACTTTCCGGCGGGTTTCGTTTATCCTGTTGCATGGGCGGAAGGAAAACCCGCTTCGTCCAGACATTTCCAGTACCCACGGAGGTAACACGCCATGTATTTGTCAGAGTATCAGAAGGCCAGACAGCAGGGACTGAAGGAGGTTAAGCTCTGCCAGTCCCGGGGCGGGACCCCCTACCCCCCGGTGTTGGACGAGATCCTGCGGGAGGAGGAGACCTGCGGGGAGGTCCGCCTGGAGCTTACCGAGATCCCCCTGGAGCTCATCGTCGGGACCCGCTCCGCCGGCCGGAGCCGTGCTTTCTCCCGGAGCTTCCACCCCCTGATGGAGGAGGACTCCGAGTTCGCCTACAAGTGGATCACCCTGTGCCAGGCCCAGATGGAGGAGGGCATTCACGACCCCATCCAGGCCTATGAGTATATGCACACCTTCTATGTGGTGGAGGGCCACAAGCGGGTCAGCGTCCTGCGGCACTTCGGGGCTGTGAACATCTCCGCCGAGGTGACCCGCATCCTGCCCGTCCGGAACGAGTCCCGGGCCAGCAAAATCTATTATGAGTATGTGGATTTCTATCAGCTGTCCGGGGTGAACTACCTCTGGTTCAGCGCGCCGGGCCGGTTCCCCCGCCTCCAGGCCGCGCTGGGGAAGGGGCCGGACGAGTGCTGGACCCAGGACGACCGGCGGGCCTTCTTCTCCTTCTATACCGAGTTCTCCTCCCTCTACGGGGACACCGGGGCCAAGGAGATGTCCACCCGTCTGACCAAGGCGGACGCCATCCTGCTCTTTTTGGACATCTTTGACTATGAGCAGGTCCGGAAATTTACCCGCACCCAGATGAAGGAGGGGTTTGCTCAGCTGCGGGACACCTTCTCGGTCAAAAAGCCGCTCCAGGTCAATCCGCTGAAGGGGCTGCTGAATCGATGAAAATTCTGGCGCTGGCCGACCACGAGAGCCCGTGGCTGTGGGACTACTTGGACCGCAAACGGCTGGAGGGGGTGGAGCTGATCCTCTCCTGCGGGGATCTGGACCCCAGATACCTGTCCTTTGTGGCTACCTTCGCCCATGCCCCGGTGCTCTATGTCCACGGGAACCACGACGACCGCTACGCCCAGATCCCTCCGGAGGGCTGCATCTGCGTGGAGGACCAGATCTATGTCCATCAGGGGGTGCGCATTTTGGGCCTGGGGGGCTCGGTGCGCTATAAGAGGGAGGGGGAGCACCAGTACACCCAGCGGCAGATGAGCCGGAGGGTCCTGCGCTGTACCTTTCCGCTGCTCCGCCGGGGCGGGGTGGATATCCTCCTCACCCACTCCCCCGCCCTGGGGGTCAACGACGGGGATGACCTGGCCCACACCGGGTTCCAGGCATTTAACGACCTGATGGACCGCTGCCGCCCCCGTTACCTGGTCCACGGCCACGTCCACATGAATTACGGCATCGACATCCCCCGCCTCGCCAGGTACGGGGACACCCAGGTCATCAACGCCTATGAGTCCTATACCTTTGAATACTGAACAAAACCCCGCCCTCCAGCTTCTGCCGGAGGGCGGGGGATTGCTTAAAAGAGGACCTCCCGGGAGGCGGGGACGGCTTTTGCAAGAATTTTGCCGTTTTTGCAGGACAGCAGCACCTCGCTCTTCCGGTTCAGCGCGTTGTAGAAGTTGTCCGCGTCCAGGATGATGAAGCTGGCGGGCCGGCCTGCCTGAATGCCGTAGTTCTCCCCCAGGTGGAGGGTCTTGGCCGCGTTGGTGGAGATGAGCTTGTAGGAGTCCATGATCTCCTGATACCCCATCATCTGGCACACATGGAGGCCCATGAACACCGCGTCCCGCAGGTTCCCCGTCCCCAGGGGATACCAGGGGTCGAACACGTCGTCGTGACCGAAGGAGACGTTGCACCCCGCCGCCAGCAGCTCCTTTACCCGAGTGACGCCCCGGCGCTTGGGGTAGGTGTCCATCCGCCCCTGGAGGTGGGTATTCACCAGAGGGTTGGAGACAAAATTGATCTCGGACAGCTTCAGCAGCCGCATGAGCTTGGTCACATAGGCGTTGTTGTAGGAGTGCATGGCGGTGGTGTGGCTGGCGGTGACCCGGTCCTTCAGCCCCGACTCATAGGCACGGGCGGCCAGCACCTCCAGCCCCCGGCTCTGCTCGTCGTCGATCTCGTCACAGTGTACGTCCACCAGCGTTCCGTACTTTTCCGCCAGCTTGACGCAGAAGTTCACCGACTCCACCGCGTACTCCCGGGTGAACTCGAAGTGGGGGATGGCGCCCACCGCGTCCGCCCCCATCCGCACCGCGTCCTCCATCAGCCGCAGGCCGTTGGGGAAGGAGTGGATGCCCTCCTGGGGGAAGGCCACCACCTGGAGGTCCATTACCCCCCTCAGCTCCTCCCGCAGCTCCAGCATGGCCTCCATGGCGGTGAGCTTGGGGTCGGTGACGTCCACGTGGGTGCGGACGAACTGGACCCCGTGCTGGGCCTGCATCCGCACCGCCCGGTGGACCCGCTCCTTCACATCCGCCTTGGTCAGGAGATCCTTCCGCAAGGACCAGCACTGGATGCCCTCGAACAGCGTCCCCGACTGGTTCCACACCGGCTCCCCCGCCGTCAGGCAGGTGTCCAGGTGGACGTGGGACTCGATGAAGGGGGGCAGGAGCAGCTTTCCGGAGTAGTCCAAAACCTCCTCCCCGGGCCGGGGGGCCAGCTTGGGGGCGATCTCCTCAAATTTGCCCTCGGTGACGCGCAGGTCGGAGGACTCCAATCCGTTTTCGATGTATACGCCTTGAATCAACATAGAGGGTCCCTGCCTTTCTTTCAAATTAGTCATGCAATGCTTCATTCACTTGGAACAGGTCTTCGCTCAGCGGGAAAAATGCCCGAAAATCCTCCACGATCTCCTTCTTCCTGCTCAGCAGCAGCGTCAGGGAGGAGTCCCAGGGAACGATTTCAATCTCCGCCAGCGGATGCTGGAGGGAGAGCGGGTTGCGCCAAAAACCTGGATGCCCGTCCGCGTAGGGCAGGGGATACTGCCGGACCTGTTCCTCCGGGATGCCTTTGGGGAAGCCGGACAGCACCCCCCAAATCCACTGAAAATCCTCCCGCTCCACCATTGCGGTCAGAGCTTCGCCGGTCAGCCAGCAGGACTCCCGCGCCAGCAGCTCGGAAAACTCCGGCGTCATGGGGAAGCAGTCCGCATCGGAGATCAGCCAGTTGTAGTTTTTCTGCGCATCCCCTATAGCCCGGAATATCTTTCCCATGCAGGTGTACCAGGACTCCCCCTTTTCTAAAATCGCGCCGTATACCGTCATGCGTTCCCGTACACCAGCTTGTCCGCGATCAGGTAGCACGCGCAGGCGGCGAGCATGGCGTTGATGGAGGCGATGCCCACGGTGAGGAAGTTCCCCGCCGCCGCCCCCGCGATGACTCCCGCCACCGCGCCCCAGTGGACGGTGTGGGCGGGAGCGGCCTTGGCCCGGTAGCGGTTTTGGTGGAGGAGGTAGTCCAGGATGACGATGGCTCCCACCGGGGGGAGGGTGGCGTTGAGGAAGTTGAGCCAGCCCACGAAGTTGTTGTAGAGCCAGATGGCCAGGGCGGTCCCCACCACGCCGGAGACCAGGGTCATGGGCTTCTGCCGGAGGCCGGTGATGTTGGTCAGGCCCAGACCGCCGGTATAGAGGGCGTTGTTGTTGGTGGTCCAGATGTTGGCTCCCAGCACCACCAGGGCGGGGAGGGCCAGCCCCTGGGCAATCATGACATAGAAGATGTCGTCCCGGCCGGTGAAAGCTCCCCCCACCGCGCCGAAGGCAAACATAAGGGAATTTCCCAGGAAAAAGGCGATGACGGTGGTGGCCACCGCCACGGTATTATTTTTGGCGAAGCGGACAAAGTTGGGGGTGGCGGTCCCGCCGCTGACAAAGGAGCCGATGACCAGGCCCACCCCGCCCAGGAGGGTGAGGCTCCCCGAGGAGCGGGAGAAGATGGCGGACAGCCCTCCCCCTTCGACGGCGGACAGGGCCATGGAGTACACCCCCAGCACCGCGATGAGGGGGACGGATACGGCGCTGACGATGGTGAGGGCCTTGATGCCGAAGTAGGCGGAGGCGGTCATACAAAACCCCGCGGCAGCCACCAGGAGGACGGGGCTGATATGGAGCAGCTCCGCCGCCGGGATGGCGAACATGGCCACCCCCACCCCGAACCAGCCGATCTGGGTGAAGGCGATGAGCACCGAGGCCAGCTTGGACCCCGCCGTCCCGAAGGAACGCTGTGCCAGCAGGTCCAGGGTCAGCCCCGTGTCGCAGCCCACATAGGCCAGCGCCCCGGTGTACGCCCCCAGGATGACGCCGCCGGTGACCACCGCCCAGAGAAAGGTGCTCAGGTCCAGCCCGTTGCCCAGCTTGGCCCCCACGCTCATGCTGGCGGAGAAGAAGGTAAAGCCCATCATCACCACAAACATGCTCCAAAACCCTTTCCGGGCGCTGGCCGGGACCTCCTGAAGGGAATAATCATCGTCCGTCTGGAGCTTCTTCTTTTGTTCTGCCATTGTGCCGCCTCCTCTATAGTCAGATTATCACAGCACACTATATCACAGTTTGTATCTTTTTTCCATAAAAATTTCGGCCTGGCGGCAAAAATCTTTCCAGAGGAAAATTTTAATCCATTCTTCATCTTCCCCTATGGTATTTTCAATCCGGAAAGCGTATGATAGGGGCAGAAACAGACCCAAACAAACTGCGAAGGGAGTAAGACTGTTATGGGAAGCAAGAAACTCTATCGGACCGAGGGCCCCTATAGGATGGTGTGCGGGGTGTGCGGAGGCATCGCGGAATATTTTGACATCGACCCGACCCTGGTGCGGGTGGGCTGGGTGATCGCCGCCTTCTGCGGGAGCATCGGCTTCTGGGGCTATCTGATCTGCGCCCTCATCATGCCCAAAAAGAGCGACATCTACCCCGGATACTAAAAGAGGAGGAGAGCCTATGCGCATCGTCCGGCCCTCCATCCCCGAGGACGTCCCGGTCCAGCGGGAGCTGTGGCGGCTGGCCTTCGGGGACGGAGAGGACTATATCGACAATTTTTATCACACCTACTACCAGCCGGAGCGGGTCCTGGTGCTGGAGGAGGAGGGCGTGGTCCGCTCCATGACCGCCTGGTTCGACACCGCCTTTGTGGTCCCGGGACAGGGGGAGTACCGGGCGGCCTACCTCTACGCGGTGGCCACCCACCCGGACTGCCGGGGACGGGGGCTGGCCGGGGAGCTGCTGGCCGGGGCGGATGACTGCTTCCGGTCCCTGCAAATCCCCGCTGTCACCACCGTGCCGGCGGAGCCCTCCCTCCACAACTTCTTCGGTGCCAATGGCTTTCGGGAGTGCTTCCGGGTGCTGGGCTCGCATCTGGACCGGCATGAGCTGGAAAAATTCACATTTCCGCCGCTGGATGTGTTCCGCCCCGCCTCCCCGGAGGAGTATGGCCGGGTGCGGGAGGAGCTGCTGCGGGACATCCCCCACATCGCCTACCCAGAGGATGCCCTGGCCTATCAGGCGGGGTGCTGCGCCCTGGGGGAGGGCGGGCTGTTCGTGGGGGACACCCCGGCGGGTCCCGCCTGCCTGTGCGCCGAGCGGGCGGACGGGGAGCGGATGATTTTTAAGGAATTCCTGTGCCCCAGACAGAGCGGCCCCCAGGAGACAGCCCGGCTCTGGCTGAATTTCCCCAAAATTGCTCCGGCCCGGCGCTGGGAGCTTCGCCAGCCCAGACCCGCGGAGCTGTGTACTGGAGCCAACGAGAATTTGGGAAAATTTGGGATGCTCAAGTGGCTGGACCCGGCGCTGGAGGAGGCGTGGGACTGGAACAGGGTGGGCTATCTGGGGCTGGCATTTGACTGAAATCCTGCATTTTTTGCCCGGAAAGACCGTTTCCTCAGCGGGAACGGTCTTTTTTTGCCGTTCAGAGGAAAATAAGGGGCCCCTGAATTTACCACAGCCATTTGGTTGTGGCGACCCCCACAAAAAATCTGCTTTACTCTTTTGCTTTTTATGGTATGATAGACATATCCGAGGGAGAAAGTTCCGGTTTTTTACAGCCCGGAATGACGCGTTTCCTTCAAAAACCCGTCCATGAACCCCAATTTATATAACAGGAGGAGAGTCCCATGAACAAGTACATTGAGCGCGTTCTGGCTGATACCAAGGCCAAGAACGCCAACGAGCCCGAGTTTTTGCAGACCGTGGAGGAGGTGCTGAGCTCCCTGGAGCCCGTCATCAACGCCCACCCCGAGTACGAGAAGGCCGCCCTGCTGGAGCGCATGGTGGAGCCCGAGCGGGTCATCGAGTTCCGGGTCACCTGGGAGGACGACAACCACGAGTGGCACGTCAACCGCGGCTACCGCGTGCAGTACAACGCGGCCCTGGGCCCCTACAAGGGCGGCATCCGCTTCGACCCCTCGGTCAACCTGTCCATCATCAAGTTCCTGGGCTTTGAGCAGACCTTCAAGGACGCCATGACCGGCCTGCCTATTGGCGGCGCTAAGGGCGGCTCCGACTTCGACCCCCGGGGCCGCAGCGACGCCGAGGTGATGCGCTTCTGCCAGGCCTTTATCACCGAGCTTTACCGCCACATCGGCCAGGACATCGACTGCCCCGCCGGCGACCTGGGCTGCGGCGGCCGTGAGATCGGCTATATGTACGGCCAGTACCGCCGGATCGTGGGCGCCGCCGAGATGGGCGCTCTGTCCGGCAAGGCTGTCACCACCGGCGGCTCCCTGATGCGCCCCGAGGCCACCGGCTACGGCGCGGTGTACTACCTCCAGGAGGTCCTCAAGCATGACGGCGAGGACATCAAGGGTAAGCGGATCGCCATCTCCGGCTACGGCAACGTGGGCTGGGGCATCATGCAGAAGGTCGCCGAGCTGGGCGGCAAGGTCACCTACTTCGCCGGCCCCGAC
>JAAWSG010000018.1 GCA_022801435.1 Lawsonibacter sp. | reverse complement strand
GGCGGTGCTCCACTACATCACCGGGGAGTGTACCGCCAAGGGGGTCCCCATCTCCGCCAAATACTATGGGGACTGCCGGCTGGTGGAGATCGCCATCGCCACCCTCCTCACCGACCGGGCCCTCCTCCTCATCGGCGAGCCGGGGACCGCCAAGAGCTGGCTGTCCGAGCACCTGGCCGCCGCCATCACCGGGGACTCCACAAAAGTCGTCCAGGGGACCGCCGGGACCACCGAGGAGCAAATCAAATACTCCTGGAACTACGCCATGCTCATCGCCAAGGGTCCCTGCCCCGAGGCCATGGTGAAAAGCCCCGTCTACCGCGCCATGGAGACCGGCTCCATCGCCCGCGTAGAGGAGATCTCCCGCTGCGCCAGCGAGGTCCAGGACGCCCTCATCTCCATCCTGTCCGAAAAGCGGCTGTCCGTCCCCGAGCTGGGTCTGGAGCTCCCCGCCCAAAAGGGATTTTCGGTCATCGCCACCGCCAACACCCGGGACAAGGGGGTCAACGATATGTCCGCCGCCCTGAAACGGCGGTTCAACATCATCGTCCTCCCCACCCCCTCCGACCTTCAGACCGAGCTGGACATCGTCCAGGACCGGGTGGAGCAGCTGTCCGCCGGACTGGACCTGGACGTGCGCCAGCCCGATGGGGACACGGTGGAGAAAGTGGTCACCATCTTCCGGGAGCTGCGGTCCGGGGCCACCCTGGACGGCAAGCAGAAGCTCAAGCCCACCTCCGGGGTGCTGTCCACCGCCGAGGCCATCTCCCTCCTGGCCAACTCCATGGCTTTGGCGGGGAGCTTCGGGGACGGCTCCATCTCCCCCGCCGACCTGGCCGCCGGCCTCCAGGGGGCGGTGGTGAAGGACGAGGACAAGGACAAAATCGCCTGGAAGGAGTATTTGGAAAACGTCATGAAGAAGCGGGGCTCCGCCTGGCTCCCCCTCTACCGCGCCTGCCGGGAGCTGAACGGCTAATGGGCGGCCCGGTATTTTTCGGGGTGCGCCACCTGTCCCCCGCGTCGGCGTACCACCTGCGCGCCGCCCTGGACCGGACCTCCCCCCAGCTGGTCCTGGTGGAGGGGCCCAGCGACCTGAACGACCAGATGCAGTGGCTGTGCCATCCGGAGACCGAGTTCCCCGCCGCCATCCTGGCCTATACCAGCGCTCCGCCGGTGCGCACCGCCCTGTGGCCCTTCGCCCTCTACTCCCCGGAGGTGCAGGCCATCCTCTGGGCCCACGCCCACAAGGTCCCCTGCCGCTTTATGGACCTGCCCTCCTCCGTCTTTCTCGCCCTGGCTCAGGCCCGGGAGCAGCGCCGTCTGGAGGCGCAGGAGGAGGGCGCAGCCCCCTCCCCGGAGGAGCAAATCCAAACCACCGAGGGGGTCTACCACCGGCTGGAGACCCTCACCGGGGAGGACCACGACACCTTCTGGGAGCGGAACTTTGAGCAGATTGAACATTTTGCGGAATACCAGCTGGCCGGAAATACATTTGGCAGCCAGCTCCGGGAGGCCGCCCAGGACAGCCCCTGCCGCACCGCCGAGACCCTGGTCCGGGAGGCGTACATGAAGCGGGTGATCCAACAGGCCATAGACGGAGGGGTTTCGGCGGAAAGGATTTTTTGTGTCTGCGGGGCTTTCCACGTGGCGGGCCTGGAGGAGAACGCCCCCATGACCAACCAGGAGTTCTCCTCCCTCCCCACCCTGCCCTCCTCCGCCACCCTCATGCCCTACTCCTACTACCGGATGTCCACCCGCTCGGGCTACGGGGCGGGCAACAAGGCCCCCGCCTATTTCCAGCTGCTGTGGGAGTGCATGTGCTCCGGCAAGCTGTCCCAGGCCCCCTACCAGTACCTCACCCGTCTGGCCGCCGCCCACCGGAGGGCGGGAAACCTGGTCTCCTCCGCCGAAATCATCGAGGCGGCGCGCCTGGCCCAGACCCTCTGCGCCATGCGGGGGAGCCGGTATCCCGCCCTGGCCGACCTGCGGGACGCCGCCGTCACCGCCATGGGCCACGGGCAGTTCTCTGAGCTGGCCCTGGCCGCCGCGGACACCGAGATCGGCACAAAAATCGGCTCCCTCCCCCAGGGGGTGAGCCGCACCTCCATCCAGGAGGACTTCTACCGCCAGCTCAAGGCGCTGCGGCTGGAGAAATTCCGCACCGCCCAGCTCCAGCGGCTGGACCTGGATTTGAGGGAGAAGCTGAACGTCAAGTCCCAGGACGCCGCCCTGGCCGACCTGCGCCGTTCCTTCTTCCTCCACCGCCTGCGGGTGCTGGGGGTCCATTTCGCCAGCCTTCTCCCCTCCCAGCAGGAGGGGGCCAGCTGGGGGGAGTACTGGGACCTGCGCTGGACCCCGGAGGCGGAGATTGAGATTGTGGAGTCCGCCCTCCTGGGGGACACGGTGGAGGGCGCCGCCGCCTGCGCCCTCCAGGAGCGGGGGGAGGAGAGCACCACCATCGCTCAGGCCGCCGCCATCTTTGAGGACGCCTTCCTGTGCGGGATGCCTGCCGCCGCCGCCCACGCCCTGTCGGTGCTCCAGGGTCTGAGCGTGGACGCCGCCGCCCTGGCCGATGTGGCGGAGACCGCTGTCCGGCTGTCCCTGGTGGTGCGGTACGGGGACCTGCGGCGGTTCGACCCCCAGCCGGTCATCCCCCTTGTCAAGCAGCTCTACCTGCGTGCCTGCCTGACCCTGGCGGAGGCCTGCGTCTGTGACAACAAGGAGGCCCCCGCTGTGACACAGGCGATGGACCGGTTAAATACTTTACAGCTCAGCCACGACTTTCTGGACGGGGAGCGGTGGATTTCCCTTCTGGAGGAGGTCTCCGACCGGGACGATCTGAACACCCGGTGCTCGGGCTTCGCCATGGCCATCCTGCTGGAGCGGGGGAAGGCGGACGAGGCCCTGCTGGCCCGGGAGGTCGCCCGGCGGCTCTCCCCCGGGGTCCCCGCCGACCTGGGGGCGGGGTGGTTCGAGGGGCTGGCGGGGAAGAACCGGTACGCCCTCATCGCCCGGCTGTCCCTGTGGCGGCATCTGGACGACTACCTCCGGGACCTGGAGGAGGAGGACTTCCGCCGGGCGCTGGTCTTCCTGCGCCGGGCCTTTGCGGACTTCACCCCCGGGGAGAAAAACGACATTGCGGAAAACCTGGCGGAGCTCTGGGGGGTCAACACCAGCCAGACCGCGGAGCTGCTGATGCAGGACACCACCCAGGCGGAGCGGGAGATTTTGGACAGCCTGTCCGGCTTCGACTTTGACGACATTTAGGGGGGGCGCTTATGACACAACAGGAACAACTGACCCGCTGGCGTCTGATTTTGGGCAGCGAGACCCAGCAGTCCTTCGAGGGAATGGGGGGCGTCCCCCTGGCCCGGGAGGAGCTTTTGATGGACTCCGCTCTGGAGGCCATCTACGGCGGCCCGGGGGAATTTGGCGCGGGCAGCCCAGGCCGGGGGGCGGGGAAGGGACCCTCCTCCCCGGTCATCTCCAAGTGGCTGGGGGACCTGCGGGCCCTCTTCGACCCGGAGACGGTAGCGGTGGTGCAGAACGACGCCATCCAGCGCAAGGGGCTGACCCAGCTTCTTCTGGAGCCCGAGCTGCTGGAGGGGCTGGAGCCTGACCTGAACATGGCCTCCACCCTGCTGATGCTCAAGGACCAGATCCCCAAAAAGTCCAAGGAGTCCGCCCGGAATTTTATCCGCAGAATCGTGGCGGAGATCAACCGGCTGCTGGAGAACGACGTGCGCCGGGCGGTGACCGCGGCCCTGAACCGGCGGGCCCACTCCCCCCTGCCCTCCGCCGCCGCCCTGGACTTCCCCTATACCATCCGGCGCAATCTGAAAAACTATAACCCTCAGTTGAGGACCATTATTCCCGAGCGGGTGTGGTTCTTTGACCGCTCCAGCCGGGTCAACCGCTGGCACGTCATCCTGGACATCGACCAGAGCGGCTCCATGGGCCAGTCCATCCTCTACTCCTCGGTGATGGCCTGTATCCTGGCCTCCATGTCCGCCGTCCAGACCAGCGTGGTGGCCTTCGACACCGAGATTATGGACCTGACCCCCCTGTGCGAGGACCCGGTGGACCTGCTCTTCGGCTTCCAGATGGGGGGCGGTACGGATATCGCAAAATCCATCGCCTACTGCCAGAACCTGGTGGAATCCCCGGGGAAGACCCTGTTTTTCCTCATCTCCGACCTGGACGAGGGGGGCAACCGGGCCGCCCTCCTCCGCCGACTGGAGGAGCTGAAGGGGGCGGGGGTCACGGTCATCGTCCTCCTGGCCATCGCCGACGGCGGAAAGCCCTACTACGACGCCCAGACCGCCCAGCGGGTGGCGGGATTGGACATCCCCTGCTTCGCCTGCCCCCCGGAGAAGCTGCCCACCCTCCTGGAGCGGGCCCTGAAGGGACAGGAGCTGGACCCTAAGCTCTTTTAGCCGCCCGGAGCTGGAAATTTACTGGAAATCCAGGGCGCAGAGCGAAATTTTCCTTGACATTTCCACATTTTTCGGTATAATAATGTAGTCTGTCTCCGGTTGGAGGCGGCAGATCCTTGCTCCCGGAGGGTTTCCGGGGGCCATATGTCCATAAGGAGGTGCAAAACATGGCAAAAGTCAATGCCAATTACGAGGCGGTCTATATCCTGAACCCCGACCTGACCGAGGAGCAGATCGCCGCGCTGGTGGAGCGGTTCAAGTCCGTGGTCGAGGCCAACGGCACTGTGTCCGAGGTCAACGAGTGGGGCAAACGCCGCCTGGCCTACCCCATCAATGATCTGATGGACGGCTACTACGTGCTGATGACCTTCACCGCCGCAGCCGCTGTCCCCGCCGAGCTGGATCGTATCTTCCGCATTACTGACGGCGTAATGCGCTCCATGATCGTCTGCAAGGACGAGTAAAGGGGGTCTCGTATGCTCAATCGTATCATCATCATGGGCCGTCTGGCGCGAGACCCCGAGCTGCGCCATACCCAGGCCGGCGTCGCTGTGGCCTCCTTCCGGCTGGCAGTGGACCGGGATTTTAAGGACAAAGCCACCGGAGAGCGGGCCACCGACTGGATTGACGTGGTGGCCTGGCGTCAGACCGGGGAGTTTGTCAGCCGCTACTTCACCAAGGGCCGCATGGCCGTGGTGGAGGGGCGGCTCCAGATGCGGGACTGGACCGATAAGGAGGGGAACAAGCGCACCTCTGCGGAGGTGGTGGCCGACAACGTCTACTTCGCCGACTCCAAGCGGGACGGCGGCGGCTATGCCCCGAGCCAGGACGGCTATCCCCAGAGCGGCGGCTATCCGGCTCCCGCTCCGGCCCCCTCCCCCTACAGCGCTCCCCCCGCGGAGGGGGACCAGTTCTCGGAGCTGTCCGGGGACGACGGCGATCTCCCATTTTAATCCATTCGCCCCAGCGCGGGCTTGACTCTGACCCTATATGGTCGTAAGAAGGAGGTAACATCCATGGCTATGGAACGGGATAACAAGGCTCCCCGCGGCCGCAAGCGCCGCAAGGTATGCGCTTTCTGTGCCGACAAGGTGGAGTGCATCGACTACAAGGACGCCGCCAAGCTGCGCCGGTTCACATCCGAGCGGGCCAAGATCCTGCCCCGCCGCACCACCGGCACCTGCGCCATGCACCAGCGCCAGCTGACGGAGGCCATCAAGCGCGCCCGTCAGATCGCGCTGCTGCCCTACGTCACCGATTGATTTCCCCCTCCCCTCCCCCACGGGGAGGGGATTTTTTTACCGCGGACCCGGACGTAAAAAAGCACGAGCATAATTCTCGTGCTTTCTTGGAGTATTGGTTTTGTGTCTGCCCTCAGACGCTGTCCAGCTGTTAGGGAGACCTGTCAGGTACTCGCCGGCGCTCCTCCCGAAGCCTGAACGCTATCGGGTCAATTCAAAGGCATCCCTCAAAATCCGTGTCTGAAGCTCAAAGCAGGAATGCAGATACGCGTCCAGAACCGTCTGAAACTCGGGGAGAAGATCACGATACCGCTCAATGTGCTGAATTTCCTGGGTAGAAAGTTCATACTGCATACATATCCTCCAATCATAATGGCCCCTCGGGGATCTCATCCAGCGGATCATCAGGCCATCGCGCAGATCAGTCCCCCCAGCGGATGCGCTCCGGGGAGCTCTGATCTGCCAATACTCCGGGACACCGATCTGCTCATACACCTCCCTTGGCAAATCCCGTCCGTTCGCTGCACCGGGGAAGGGAACCTCTGTATCCGTTCCGGAGCGCAGTGCATACCGTCCGGTCCGGCGGCGGAAGCGCCGTTGCCAAACGGTATACACTCCTCTCCACGCCCCCCTCAGCCGGGGAGGGCGGCCAGATACTCCTCATAGGTGATCCCCTGGGACATACAGGCCCCGGCAATCTCCGCCCCCACGTACCGGTAGTGCCAGGGTTCAAAGCGGTAGCCGGTAACCGCCTCCTTCCCCTTGGGGTAGCGGAGAAGAAACCCGTACTGGGCGCAGTGGGTTTGCAGCCAGGCATAGGCCCTGGTGTTCTCGAAATGCGCCTGGGTGCTGGCGGTATTGATATCCAGGGCCAGTCCGGTCTGGTGCTCCGAGTGGCCCGCCCGGGCGGAGTAGGTATCCACCACGGCGCGCTTGCCGGTTTTCAGATACCCGGCATAGAGGCCGCTCTGGGTCTGGTAGGAGCGGTAGGCGGACACGCTGCGCAGGCTGATGCCATCCGCCCGCGCCCCGTCCGCCATGTCCCGGAAGGCCTGGGCCGCCTCCTGCCGGAGCGCGCCCGTGCCGTACCGGCTGCCCAGCGTCTCCACCTGGGGGGCGTAGCCTTTGGGCAGGCTGTGGTACTTGTTCACCAGCGCGGTCAGGCTGTCCGGGTCCTCCACCTCCTGGGGATTGTCATAAAAGGGGCGGTCCAGATCCATGTTGACCGTCAGCACCGCTTCCTCCGCCCCCGCCTCCGGGTGCGCCTGCGCCCAGGCGGTGTACCGCTCCAGGAGGGCGGGCCGGAAATTGGGCAGGCTGGAGAGAGGGAGCTCCTCCGGTTCACCCTCCTTCCGCTCCGGAGCCTGTTCCTCCGGCTGAATCAGGGCGAGCAGATCCCCGTCGGACAGCTCCCCCCGCTCCAGCCGGTCCAGAAGCGCCCCGTCCCGGAGGAGCAGGCCCCGGAGCAGGACGGCCTGTTCCGCTGTCAGGTCCCTCCCCTCCAGCAGCCGCCCGGCCCGCTGAGCGGGGGACTCGGAGGGCTGGAAGGGGCGGATGCTCTGCACGTCCTCCACGGGGCGGCCGGCCTGCCGGCCCTCCACGGGGCGGATTGGACTGTCCGCCGTGGCCCGCACCGGGGACAAGCAGAACAGGATGACCGCCGCCGCGATGAAAAAGGGTGGTTTACGCATCAGGTCTCTCCTTTGTATGTACTACCGGCACAGCGAAAGGAACCAGCGGAACAGCGCCGCGCCATCCACGGTATCCGCCCTTCGGTGGGCGAACGCCATGCGCTCGGGGTGGAACTGGACGGTAAAAATTCTCCTGGACGGACAGTCTGCCGCCTCCGGGAAGCCGCTCTCCGACCATGCGGAGGCCCTCAGTCCCTCCCCCAGCCGGTCCAAAGCCTGGTGGTGGTGGCTGGTGACCGGGAAGAGGGGCCCGTACAGGCTGTACAGAGGGGCGTCCTGTTCCGCCCGGATGGTGTGGACCCGGTCCCGCCCCTCGCCGTCACAGCTGTGGAAGGGGGCGCAGCTGGGGGGCAGGTCCTGGATCAGGGTTCCGCCCATGGCCACGTTGACCAGCTGGCAGCCCCTGCAAATGCCCAAAATCGGCTTCCCCGCGCAGGAAAAGCTCTGGAACAGGGCAAATTCCGCCCGGTCCCGCTCCAGGTCCGGCGGCTGGGAGCCACAGTTCTCCTGGCCGTACCGGTCAGGGGCCACATCCTCCCCGCCGGCCAAAATCAGCCCATCACAGGACAGGTCCGGCTCGGGGCAGAAGGCGGTCAGCGCCTGCCCTCCCGCCCCCTCCACCGCGGCGGTGTAATTGCCCTTGTCCCCTCTGCCCACCGAAATTTGAAGTTTCATTCCGTCCTCCTATGGCTGTTCCTGCCGCTTCTGGTCCATGGCGAAGATAAGCTCCACCGCCCCGTCGATCCCGGTGACGGCGGAATTCAGGGTCATGTCATAGCGGCGCATGTCCCCCCAGCGGTGGCCGGTGAAGTAGTTGTAGTAGTTGGCCCGCCCCTTATCCATCTGAAGGATGTATTTGCCCATATCCTCCTGAGACAGATGGTACTCCTCCAGACACCGCGCCTCCCGGCTGGGCAGGCTGGCGTGGACAAACACCCTCAGGCAGCCGGGCCGGTCCCCCAGCACGTAGTCCCCGCACCGGCCCACAATGACGCAGGGGCCCTTGTCCGCCAGCTCCCGGATGACCTCCGCCTGGGCAAAGAAGACCTGGTGGCTCACCGGGACCCCCTGGGAGATGGGGGAGCTGCCCACCCCCGCCGGGGCGGCGGACAGGTGGAAGCGGCTGCGGGCGCGCTCCTCCGCCCGGGCGATGAAGTCTGGGGAGAGACCGCTCTTCTCCGCCGTCTTCTGAATAATGGTCCGGTCGTAGCAGGGGACGCCCAGACGGGCCGCCAGCCGCTTGCCGATGAGGCGGCCTCCGCTGCCGAATTCCCGGCTGATGGATATCACACTGCTGTTCATATGCGCACCTCCTGAAACACGTCGGCCTGTTGTTTCCTCTCTGAGAGGGGCCGTTTTCCTCTCCTCACCTCCATTATACATCCTTTTTCCCAAAATGACAATGAAAATTCCCCGTCAAAAACCGCCCCGCCCAACAGAACGGGGCGGGGCAGAACAAAAGGGGTTTTTAGTCGGTAAACAGCTGACACCAGGCGTACCCCCGGTAGCGGTTCCCGGCGTTCTCCTCCAGGCCGATTCCGATGCGGCAGCAGCTGGCGTTGAGGATGTTCGCCCGGTGGCCCTCCGACTCCATCCAGCCCTCCACCACCCGCCGGGCGTCGGGGTAGCCGGTGGCCACATTCTCCCCCACATAGCTTTTCTCCACCCCCTGCTCGCTCAGGGCGGTCCGATAGGAGCTGCCGTCCGGGCGGGTGTGGCTGAAGCTGCCCACACACTCCTCCGCCCGTACCTGGGCCGCCGCGCACAGAGCGGGGTCCAGCTCCAGCTCCTCCAGCCCCGCCTGGACCCGCTCCTCGTTGACCAGCCGGAGCACCTCCTCCACCTGGGTGATCTCGGTCTCTTCCAGCCCCTCCCGCCAGTCCGCGTCCTCCCCGCCGGCCTCCGGGAGCCCGGACAGCGGGACCCGCCCGTCCGGGATGTCCCATTCCTTCTCATTCTCCAGCAGCGCGGTCCGGGGTCCGGACAGCAGAACCGCCCCGCAGACCGCCGCCAGCAGGAGCGCCCCAAAAAATCCCCTCTTTTTCCCGTGTTTCATGGCAGGATGCCTCCTCTTCGCCCGGTTCTATGGCTCTGTATTGTATCAGATTTTCCGCCCCGCTTCAAGCTTTTTTCTCTGTCCGCGGAAAAAACCTCCTTGTTGACACATCCAGCGGTTTCCAGTATAATGAATCCAAAATCCTCCCCCGGCCACCCGGAGGGAGCGCGGAAAGGAGTTCTGTCCCCATGCGCAGGCCGTCCAGTATCTGTTATATCGCGGGCGCAATGTCCCTCACCCCCTCTCTGCGGCCCTACCCCGCCCCGGGGGACTACGTCATCGCTGCCGACCGGGGGTTCGACTCCCTGGCCGCCTACGGGGTCATGCCCGACCTGGCGGTGGGGGATTTCGACTCCCTAGGCCACCGCCCCCACCACCCCAACGTCATCCAGCTGCCCGCTGAGAAGGACGACACCGATATGCTCTTCGCCCTGCGCAAGGGGCTGGAGCTGGGCTACCGGCGGTTTGTGCTGCTGGGAGGGGTGGGGGGCCGGCTGGAGCACACCTTGGGCAATTTGCAGCTGCTGGACTGGCTGGCCCGCCAGGGAGCCCAGGGGTTCCTGGCCGGGGAGAAGACCGCCGCCACCGCCATTCGGGACGGGGGACGGCTCACCTTCCCCCGGGAGATTCAGGGGACCCTCTCCATCTTCTGCAACAGCGGCACGGCCCAGGGGGTGACTCTGCGGGGGCTGAAATACCCGCTGGAGGGCCACACCCTCACCGGGGATCTTCCCCTGGGGGTGAGCAACCGGTTTCTGGGTCAGCCCGCCCAGGTTTCGGTGGCGGAGGGCAGCCTGCTCCTGATTTGGGAGGACAGAGGGAACTTTTACCGCCTGCTCCCCGACCTCTGGGTGGAGAAGGGAGAAAAAATCAGCCTGATGCCCTCCTAAAAAACACCCCCAAACATTTTCCACGCACTGAGTGGAAAATCTCAAGTGCTGCTTTTATGAACCTGCCCCCATGTTCTGTTGCAAGTTTCAGATACCGAAGCCCAGAATTGGTATACTAAAAAGAGGCGTTGGAGCAAATTTGGAGCGTTCGCACATTGTAGCGCAATATTTTGTCTCAATATTATTACCGCCTGCTCCCTAATCTCTGGGTAAAGAAATATAAATAATCCGTCTCTGTTCTCTCTTAACGAAAGGGAGCAGAGGCGCTTTTTATTTAATACTGAATAAATCGCATGTCTCGCATTAACAATTTTTACATTGACATTTCCTTGATAATCTGATAAAATTTAGTTGTATCGATACAAGGCAGTTGAGCAATATATACAATTCACAATTTGAATGGAGGACGTACTATGAAAATCAAACGAATTACTTCTATGTTTTTAGCACTGGTTCTTTTGTTTACAACTAATCAGACCGTCCTTGCAGTCAATGTCAATAGCAATGATTCAACCTCAATTCAGCAACTTTATATTCTCTCGAAACAATGCCCAGAGCAATATATAGATTATGCGAAAGAGATTGTAGGTGATATACTAGCTGGATACAATCTCTCAAACGCTTCTTTGGGAAGACCCTTTACATTTAGCTCCCAAAAATCTGATATTTACTACTTCCCTATATACTCGAACCACAAAATTGTTTTAACTTTCCGTGTCTATTTAGGTTCCACTGGAGAGCTTACAGGTGTGGTATCACCGTTTCTTGCAGAGGACTTAAATGAAATAGCTAAAATGACAACTATTTCAAATCCCTTGAGAATCACATTTGAAGGTAAAGATAGTGATTCTTCATCAGTTATATTCAAACTCGCTAATGATAAAAAAGAAGTATTCACTATCCCAGTTTCCACAGAAATTGACACCACATATACCATATCTGCGGAAAGCGAATTGGAAACTGTAAATTGTGTTCCCTTTGATCAAATTCAATTAGCGCCTTCTTCAAGAACAAGTAAAATTCTACCTATGAGCATTTCAGAGACCCAAGGAGCGAATAACTGGTGTCTCGCTTATGCTACGGCAATGGTTTTACGGTATAGAGGTGTAAACAAGAATGCCTTGAATGTGATGATAGAAAACTATGGGGTCGAGGGGGAGGATTTCACAGACAGAACAGTATTCGACTTCCATAAGCTCCGTTCATATATGAATACTAGATATAACATACACACTAAAGAGTCCGAACGCTGGCCAGATTACAATAGTTTTTATACTAAACTTGTATCAGAAATTAATAACAATCGTCCCCTAATCTTAGCTATGAACGATTTAGCAGCTATCAGTGGACATGCCCTTGTTGCACTTGGATATGAAGATGTGAGAGGAACTGTTACTATTTGGAATCCTTGGAATCCATTCTTTGAAACTGTTATTGACTTAAACAACTATATTGTGGAACGACCAGACCGCGTAGTTTTCCATTATTCACTTGCTCTATACTGGTATAACAATTACTAATGAAATCAGGTAAATTTAACAGTTATAAGGGACGTATATTTTTATTTGGTGGCATTGTATGTATCGCCCTCGCCCTCCTCTGCGTTTTCCTCACACGGGAAAAAGACGACGATTTCTTTTTCCCGGCAACGATGCGTCCCCATCTCATGGTGAACGGCCAAATCTATTGGATGTCGTCAAAGCCTCCAGTTAACCCGGACTACGACTCCTCTCACCACAATTTCACCTGTATTGGAGAGGTACAGTCTACGGTGGCCGATACCCCGACGGAAAACTTTCAGGCCTATGGACTCAGCGTGGGCACGGAACTATATGGAAACGAAAAGCTTCCTCAAATCATCTACGTGGAGACGGGTGCTACCCCCACGCGCTACGCCACAAGCGAGGCAATGAGGGACTACCTGTATCACAACGGGACCACCTACATCTCCCTGACCTCAGTTTCCTATGAGGACTCCCCCAAGTATGATGAGCGCTACGGAACGGACATTACAGTAGATGAAATCCCCGAGGGCGCAGCTTTTATCGGCAGCACCAATTTTATCGGCTATGACATGTTCGTATCCCAGGAGCTTCAATCCAACACCTTTTGGGAGCCGGCGGAGGTCTACCGAGACGGCAGGAATCCCGACCTGCTCTATGCCGGCTATGCCGACAAACTTTATTGGATTTATGTGCCCCTTGACTCTTGACAAGGCGGGGAAAAACGGATAAGATAGGGGCGTTACATGCGTGGAAAAGGACAAGTACCCGCCTCTGAGACGCGCAGAGAGCCGCCGTTTGGTGCAAGGCGGACGGGAGGGGGCGGCGAACATCACCTTGGAGCAGGGGAGCCGAACAGGCAGTAGGCCCCTCCGGACGCCTCCGTTACAGGGCAGCATTTGAGTGGCCGGTTTTTCTCGCCGGCAAGAAGAGTGGTACCGCAGAGGTTTCGCGCCTTTGTCTCTTTGTGGAGGCAGAGGCGCTTTTATTTTAGAAAGGAGCGGACGCGTATGGCCATCGAAATTGTCATCACGCAAAAAGGACTGTTCAAAAAACCCCTCACCGAGGCGGAGCTGTCCCCCGCCGGACTGCGGATGGGGCACTGGAACCAGGCCGGCGTGCTGGACCCGGGTCCGGCCTCGGACGGACGGGTGCTCTGCGACCCGGTCCAGCCTGGCCGGGGCTGCTATCTCCAGGCCGCTCCCGGGGAGAAGGAGCGGGCCTATCTCCGTCAGACCCTCCCCTGCACTCCCCGGGACCTGGAGATCTTCTATGGGCTGGTGGAGTCCCTCTGCCGCTTCTGGAAGACAGACCGCTTCACCCAGGACGGGGAGAACCACCGTCTGGGGGACATCCCACGGCTGATGGAGGACCAGCGGAAGGGCTGTGCGGGATTCCTCAAGGCTATGGCCGAGCGGTGGAAGGAGGACGGCGACGGGGTCCTCACCGGGGCGGTGTACCCCCTCTGCCTGGAGGAGGAGACCCTGGAGCGGCTGAGCACCGGCGACCTGGACTTTTTCCAACGCTTCCTGACCCAGAAGCAGACCGGGGACTGGTACTACGCCAAGCCCAACTTCTTCCGGCACAAGAACGGCACGGATGTTTTGGGGGTGTACGCCATCACCGAGGAGGTCCCCTCCATCCTCCCCCTGGAGCCCTTTGTGCCCCCGCTGTACTCCGTTCTGCTCCAGGGGTTCGACCTGACCACGGAGCAGGTCACAGACTGGCGGGTGTCCCTCAACCGGGTGTGGGAGGAGAACGGCGAGATGAAGGCGGACACCTTGGGCTACCTCTCCTTTGCCGAGTTTGCCCAGAAGGTGAAGCTGGACCAGTGTCCCCGGTACGACGCCAAGCACGTGCTTGTGGAGGTCAAAAACCTGTCGGAGGTATTGCCATGACCAATCTGGAAAAAATTCAGCTGTATCAAGAGCTTGTGGACCAGGTCCAGCGGGAGAGCCTGCGCCCGGTGTGCCGCCTCCGCCTGAGCCGGGAGCCTTTCGGGGTGACGGACAGCCATTTGGGAGGCGTCCCCTATGTGCCCCGGGCGGGACAAATCCCCACCGATGAGGACGGGAACCAGCTGTGGCTGTGCGCCCAGATCAATTTTGCCCAGATGCCACGGCTGGAAGGCTTTCCCCAAGAGGGCATCTTGCAGATTTTCCTCTCCGACATGGGCCTGGACGACTTTGGCCTGTGCGGGGAGGACTCGGGGGAGGGCACGCCCCAGGAGGACTGGAAAACCGCCTGGTATCCGGATGTGGACGGCACTGTCACGATGGAGGAGTGTGCGGTCAAGATGGCGGTCCCCTGGGAGGAGGCCAGCAAGGAAAATATGCCCCGCACCCCTCACAAGTTCGACCTGGAGGAGATCGCAAGGGGGGACACCGATTTGTGGCGCTGTCCCAACGTGCCCCTGAAACTCACCTTCCTCCCCCCGGAGGAGGAGGGGGCGGGGGACGAGGAGTACCTCTTCCAGGAGCTGTTTTGCGCCGCCCTGGAGGCCCGACTGCCAGGCGCGGACCCGGAGGAGTTCAACCCCTACCAGATGCGCTCCGACGTCCCCGAGGAGCGGGAGGCCCTGGACCGGCTGGAGAAACAGACACAGCGGGGCGGCTGCAAGATCGGCGGCCACCCCCGGTACTACCAGTGCGACCCCCGGGAAAATCCCTACCGGGGCATGAGCGAGGAGTCTTTGAAACAGTACAGCATCTCCCCCGAGCAGGTGCGGCAGGCCCTGGCCCAGACCGCCTGGGACACCCTCCTCTTCCAGCTGGACGACGATGACGGCAGCCTGGACTCTCTGGAGGATATGGACCTGTACCTGGGCGGCTTTGGCTCCGTCAACTTCCTCATCCGGTCCGAGGATTTGAAAAACCGGGATTTTTCCAAGCTGCTGGCCCAGTGGGCGTGTACCTGAACCCACACACCGCGGATAGGTAGGGACACGCATAATTGGGAGGTCCCGATTTCCGGCAGAGTCCAAAACGAACCGTATTCTTATCCATGTATCAATACAAGGAGGAGTATAATGAACGCCTATACCATTCAGGATACCCCGGAAAAGTTTCAGCCCATGGCGGAGGAGCTTGTCCCGCCCCTGCTGGAGCTGCTGCGGGCGCGGAACGACCTGGAGCGGGAGATACAGGAGCGCTTCCAGGCACTGGAGGCGGAAAAACCGGCGCTGGGCATCCCCAAAAACCAGGTACACCCGGACGACCCGGCCCTGTGGGAGGAGTACCGCCGCCGGTATTTGGAGCTGGTCCAACCCCGGTGCGTCCCCGGCCTGCTGAAATACGGCGCGGCGGGGAGCTGCGGCAAGCCGGCCCGGTACGATCCCCTCTTTGAGGACCCGGAGGGACAGGTCATCTTTACCATGAAGAGCGCCAAAAAAGCCACCGTGGAGACTACCTGCAAAAAATCCTGGGAAGCGTGCTACCGCTTCACCCTAAAGCCTTTTGAGGACGGCTGGCTGATCGCCGGAGTGGAGTACAGGCTCGGCGGCGAGAGCGGTTGGCACGGGGAGCACTATGTATAACCAAACACAATAAAGCAAAGGAGTCATACAACATGGATTACAACAAGACCATCAACCTGCCCAAGACCGACTTCCCCATGCGGGGGGGGCTGCCCAAGCGGGAGCCGGAGATGCTCAAGCGCTGGGAGGAGCTGGACCTCTATCACGAGCTGCTCAAGAAGAACGAGGGGAAACCCCTGTACTCCCTCCACGACGGCCCTCCCTTCTCCAACGGGGCGCTCCATATGGGCCACGCCCTGAACAAGTCCATCAAGGATTTTATTACCCGTACCGCCGCCATGAGAGGGTACTACACCCCCTATATCCCCGGCTGGGACAACCACGGAATGCCCATCGAGTCCGCCATCATCAAGCAGAATAAGCTCAACCGCAAGGCCATGTCGGTCCCCGAGTTCCGCACCGCCTGCCACGAGTTCGCCCAGCACTACGTGGACGTGCAGATGGAGGGTTTTCGGCGGATGGGGGTCATCGGCGACTGGGAGAACCCCTACCTGACCATGAACCCCGGCTTTGAGGCGGAGGAGGTCAAGATTTTCGGGGCCATGTACAAAAACGGCTATATCTACAAGGGCCTCAAGCCGGTGTACTGGTGTCCCCACGACGAGACCGCCCTGGCCGAGGCGGAGATCGAGTACCAGGACGACCCCTGTACCACCGTCTACGTGAAGTTCCAGGTGAAGGACGACCAGGGCAAGCTGGGCCAGTACGGAGACGTATCCAAGATGTACTTCCTCATCTGGACCACCACCATCTGGACCCTCCCCGGCAACCTGGCCATCGCCCTCCACCCCCGGGACAGCTACGTGCTGGTGAAGGCGGACAACGGGGAGATGTATATCCTGGCCGAGGCTCTTTGCGGGAAGGTCATGAAGGCGGGCGGCATCGAGCACTATGAGACGGCGGCCACCTTCACCGGCTCCGACTTTGAGTATATGCTGGCCCAGCACCCCTTCCTGGACAAGACCTCCCAGCTGTGTACCGCCGAGTACGTCACCATGGACTCCGGCACGGGCTGCGTCCACACCGCCCCCGGCTTCGGCGCGGACGACTACGAGACCTGTAAGCGGTACAAAATCGACATGGTGGTCCCTGTGGATGACCGGGGCCGCCACACCGAGTACGCAGGCAAGTACGCCGGGATGAAGACGGACGACTCCAACCCCGTCATCCTGGCCGACATGAAGGCCAGCGGCGCGCTGTTTGCCAGTGAGGATATCGTCCACTCCTACCCCCACTGCTGGCGGTGCAAGAAGCCCATCATCTTCCGGGCCACCCCTCAGTGGTTCTGCTCGGTGGAAGCCTTCAAGGACGCCGCCATGGCCGCCTGCGACCAGGTCCGCTGGGTCCCCGGCTGGGGCATCGACCGGATGAAGTCCATGATTCAGGAGCGGACCGACTGGTGCATCTCCCGCCAGCGCCGGTGGGGCCTGCCCATCCCGGTATTCTACTGCGCGGACTGCGGCAAGCCCATCTGCACCGATGAGACCATCGCCGCCGTCTCCGCCCTCTTTGGCGAGAAGGGCTCCAACGCCTGGTACGAGATGGAGGCGGCGGACATCCTGCCCAAGGATTTTGCCTGCCCCCACTGCGGGAGCAAGTCCGGCTTCACCAAGGAGGAGGACACCCTGGACGGCTGGTTCGACTCGGGCTCCACCCACTTCGCCTCCATGCAGAAGGACCAGGGGTTCTGGCCCGCCACCGTCTATATGGAGGGCCTGGACCAGTACCGCGGATGGTTCCAGTCCTCCCTCCTCACCGCCGTGGGCGCTCTGGGCAAGGGGGCGCCCTTCCGGGAGTGCGTCACCCACGGCTGGACGGTGGACGGCGAGGGCAAGGCCATGCACAAATCCCTGGGCAACGGCGTGGACCCCGCCGACATTTTCAAAAAGTACGGCGCCGACCTGATCCGCCTGTGGGCCGGCTCCGCCGACTATCATGTGGACGTGCGCTGCTCCGACAGCATCTTTAAGCAGCTTTCTCAGAACTACCTGAAGTTCCGCAACACCGCCCGGTACTGCCTGGGCAACCTGGACGGCTTCGACCCCAACAATCTGGTCAGGCCGGAGGAGATGGCGGAGCTGGACCGCTGGGCCATCAGCAAGCTGAACCAGCTCATTGAAAAGTGCTTCGCCGCCTACGACAACTTTGAGTACCACGTGGTCTCCCACGCCATCAACGACTTCTGCGTGGTGGAGCTGTCCTCCTTCTACCTGGACATTATCAAGGACCGGCTGTACTGCGAGGAGAAGGACGGCCTGCTCCGCCGCTCCGCCCAGACCGCCCTGTGGATGATTCTGGACACCATCACCAAGCTCTTCGCCCCCATCCTGGCCTTCACCTGCGATGAGATCTGGCTGGCCATGCCCCACCAGGAGGGAGACGACCCCCGGAACGTCCTGCTCAATGAGATGAACCGGCCCTTCGTCCAGTACGCCCTGGACAGCACGGCTATGGAGCGGTGGGACAAGGTCATCAAGCTGCGGGATGTAGTCAACCAGGCCCTGGAAACCGCCCGGAACAAGAAGGAGATCGGCAAGAGCCTGGAGGCGAAGATCGTGCTCACCGTCCCCGCCTTTGAGACCGCCCTGGACGGGATGGATGCGGACACTTTGGCCGATATCCTCATCGTCTCCCAGGCGGAGGTGCAAAAGAGCGATATGAACGTCCTGAAGGTGGACGTGGAGCCCGCCGCCGGTCAGAAGTGCGAGCGGTGCTGGAAGGTCCTCCCCACCGTGGGAGCCAGCGCCAAGCACCCCACCCTCTGCCCCCGGTGCGCCCGCGTGGTCCAGGCTATGCCCGCCATCGAGATCGAATAACACAACCCCCGCCCGGCTCAGTTTACGCTCGTGCCGGGCGGGCTCTTTTACAAATTTGCATTTATCGGGGGGGTCATCTTTTTGGTTGAATCTCCCTGAACAACGCTTTTCTGAAGCAAAATTTTACGTTGAATTTTACAGCAAACCGGTGTATACTAGGGTCAGAAAGGAGCTGGGTAACATGCCGAATATCAAACCGGTTTCCGACCTGCGAAACTACAACGAGGTTTTGCAGGATGTCGCGGAGGGGTCCCCCGTCTTTCTGACCAAGAACGGCCGGGGCAGGTACGCCATTGTGGACATGCGGGACTATGAAAAGCTGGCAGCCACCATCCGGCTGATGAATGAGCTTGAAAAGGGAAGGCGGTCCGGGGAGGAGAAAGGCTGGCTGACTCTTGAAGCCGTGGAGAAAAACCTCGGGATCACCGGCAAATCGCCTCTATCACTCTAACCAAGAAAAAACACTGACAAAAAATCACCCCCGCCGCTGAACAGACCGCGGCGGGGGTGGCTATTTTAGACAGGCTTTGCCAGGATGACCCGGATACGGCCTCCGGCGCTCTCCGGCCGGTCGTACCAGGCGGTGAGGGAGAACTCCCCGCTCTCCGCCCGGGCCAGGCTGGACAGGGTGTAGACATTATCCCGCACCTCATAGACCAGCACGTTGGGGGCCAGGGCGTAGTGCCGTCCCTCGGAGACGAACTGTCCGCCCACCAAGCCTCCCCGCCCCGCGCTGGTCAGGGACTGGAGCCGGTCAGGCTGTCCGATCTCCCCCAGCAGGCGGATGGGGGTGGCGGAGGAGACGGGATATTTGGTGGAAACGCCCATCACCGACCCCGGCGTCCCGGCGATGTCATAGGTATAGCTGTAGGAGGAGTAGGACTCGTCCCCCAGCTGCTCCACTCCGATGAGCACCCCGTAGTGGTAGGCGTCCCCGGTGACATCGTCCAGAATAAGCTTTTCGATCTCCCCCTGGCCGTTAAGCCCGCAGTAGCGCACCATCCCGCTGGTGAGCTCCAGGTTGGCCAGCCGGCTGGGGTAGACGATGATCCCCCGGTGGTCGCTGACATCCAGGATACGGATTCCCTGGGCGAAGCTGTACTTGCCCAGCTTGGTCCCATCCCGGTTCACCGTGCCCGAGACGGGGACGCTGGAGGCGCGGCCCAGGGTGACCTCCCCGGTCTGGGGGGAGACGGCGGCCCGAACCACCGCGCCGGTCCGCATCCCGGTCCCCTGGTACTGATACTGGTACTCCTCCCCGTCGGTGGCCAGGAGGGTGACCATCTGGGTCACATAGGTCCCCCCGTGTCCGTCGGGGACGGGCTCCTGGGTGACGGCGGTGACCACCCCCACCCGCTCGCCGGAGGGGGCGGCGACCGAGGCGTCCACCACGCCCGCCACCCCGCCGCTCCGGCCCAGCAGGAGGGTCACGCTGTCCCCCACGTGGAAGCTGCCCAGGTTTGACAGGGCGTAGGCGGCGGCGGAGGTCTCAATGGGGTAGCTCCGGCCCGCCACCGTCACCGAGGTGGGGCTGGAGGTGGAGGGCTCCAGGGCCTGGATTGTGCCGGAGAGCTTCTTCGAGCAGGCCCAGACCGTCCCGGCGGAGGGGTTCCAGTAGATCAGGTCGTACTCCCGCAGGGCGGAGGGGGAGACACTGGCCCCGTCCCGAAAAACCTTCCCCTGGGCGGGGGGGAAGGGGAGCTGCTCCCGCCAGTTGGAGCCCTGGGCCACGATGGGGCCCTCCATCTCCCCGTTGATGAGGGAGAGCAGGTCGGGCTCTCCGGCGGCGTTCAGGCTGTACCCCAAGGTGTTGAGGTAGGGGGAGCCCTCCTTGGTCCGGGCGGAGAGGAGGTTATAGAACAGGTACAGGGCGTCCTGCCGGGTCATGGGGTCGGAGGGCCCGGAGGCGCTCATCCCCCGGTCCAGCCGGAGACTGTGGTAGAGGGCCATCTGACCGGTGGGGTAGGCCCCGGAAAAATCCTCCGGCCCATAGCCCAGCAGGGACAGGGCGATGGTCACCCCCTCGGCCAGCTTGATTTCCAGCCCGGGGCGGAAGGTCCCGTCGCTGTAGCCCGAGATCAGGCCCCGGCTCACCCCCGCCTCCACATAGCCGCTGGCCCAGTGGTCCCGGGGCACGTCGGGATAGGGGGAGGTGGCGGCCTGTCCCACCAGCTCCCCGCCGGGGGATGCTTTGACCGCCATGGTTACAAACTCCGCCCGGGTCACCCGCCGGGACAGGTTCAGATTTCCGCTCTCGTCCCCCGCCAGGATGCCCAGGGCGGACACCACCTGACTGGCCTCCTCCAGCGAGGCCCCTCCACCGGCGGCGGAGATGGGGAGGCACAGGGTCAGACTCAAACAGACAGCCGCGGCTCCCGCCGTCAGACGCTTCTTGTTCATAGGTTCTCTTCCTTTCCGATTCGGAATGTCGAGACACGACTTGTCGTGTCCACAGAATGATTGGGGCGTGCTGGGGCTCAGTCGTACCGCAGCGCGTCGATGGGGTTGAGCTTGGCGGCCTTGTTGGCGGGCAGGTATCCGAACAGGACCCCGATGCCCACCGACACCCCAAAGCTGAGAAGGATCGCACCCATGGTGGGGGTAGCGTCGAAGACACCGCCGCCCATATTTTCAGAAAGCATTCCCCCCAGCACCGCGCCGATGCCCTTGGCCAGCAGCCAGCCGAAGCCGATGCCCAGCAGTCCCCCGATGGCGGAGGTGGTCCCGGCCTCGATGACGAACTGGCTCCGGATGTCCCGCCGCTTGGCCCCCAGGGATTTCCGCACCCCGATCTCCCGGGTGCGCTCAGTGACGGAGACCAGCATGATGTTCATGATGCCGATGCCCCCCACCAGCAGAGAGATGGCCGCGATGGCCACCAGCACTCCCATAGCCACCCCCATCATGGCGTTGATTTGGTTGGCCTGCTCCGCCATAGTGATCACATAGAAGTACCGGTACTCCCCATCGTCCGTCCGGAAAAAGTCGTTGAGCCAGCTGACCAGGATGTTCTTGGCGGCCTGGGCGGTCTCCCCGGAGGAGCTGGTGAAGATGTAAAAATTGACCCACCGGCTGCCTATGATCTCCAGGGCGGTGGTGTAGGGGAGGTATATCTGGTCGTCCTGGCTGCCGGGGAGCATCTCCAGCTCGGCGTTGCGCTTGAGCACCCCCACCACCGTGAGGGGCCGGCCGTCGATGGAGAGCTGTTTCCCCAGGGCGTCTCCGTCAAAGGCCTCCTGCTCCAGATAGGCCCCGATGACGCAGATGTTTTCCCGCCGCTCCACGTCCATATAGCTGATGAAGCGGCCCTTCGCCAGCTGCTCGCCATCGATGGTGTAGCCGGTGGCGGCGTTGTACATGATCTCGCTGACGCCGTAGAGGCTGGTTCGGTCGAATTTGTCGCTGCCGTGGCGGACCACGGCATTGACCCCCAGATAGGGGGATACGCCGGTGAGGATGTCCGCGTTTGCCTCCACCAAGTCATACATCTCCTCCGGGTCGGGCAGTCCGTCCTCGGTCCCGCCGAAGAGCTGGGCCTGGATCATGTTGATGCCCAGTTTGTCCACCTGCTGCTGGACCATCCCCGTCAGGCCGTTGCCCAGGGAGAGGATGACGATGACCGCCCCCACCCCGATGATGATGCCCAGCATGGTGAGCAGGGCCCGCATTTTGCTGGTGGTCAGGGATTTGATGGCCAGCCGGAAGGATTGGGTAAAATTCATAAAGACTCCTCCTCTTCCTCGTGGGGCTGGACCACCGCCCGGGGGTCGCGGGAATCGCCGTCATAGATGATCTTTCCATCCTGGAGCCTGACAATGCGGTCGGCCTTCACGGCGATGGAGTTGTCATGGGTGATGAGGACCACCGTGTTTCCCTCCCGGTGCAGCTGCTTGAGGAAGCCCAGCACCTCCCGGCCCGTGCGGGAGTCCAGGGCGCCGGTGGGCTCGTCGGCCAGAATCAGACTGGGGTCCCCGGCCAGCGCCCGGGCGATGGAGACCCGCTGCTGCTGGCCGCCGGACAGCTGGGAGGGCAGATTTTTTCCCTTGTCCCGCAGCCCCACCCGCTCCAGGGAGCTCAGGGCCCGCTCCCGCCGCTCGCCGCTGTCCACCCCGGCGTACAGCAGGGGCAGCTCCACGTTCTCCAGCACGGACAGCTTGGGGATCAGGTTGTACTGCTGGAAGATGAACCCCAGCATTTTGTTGCGTATCTCCGCCTGCTGGTCGTCGTCCATGGTGGACACGTCCACACCCCCCAGGTGGTAGCTCCCCGAGGTGGGCACGTCCAGACAGCCGATGATGTTCATGGCGGTGGATTTGCCCGACCCGGAGGAGCCCACAATGGCCACGAACTCCCCCCGGTCGATGGTCAGGTCCACCCCGTCCAGGGCGTGGACCGTCTCCGAGCCCATCTGATAGATTTTATAGATGTTGTTCAGTTCAATGAGGTGTTCCACTTCCTCAACCTCCCGCGGGTGTCATAGCCGCTCCTCCGCCGTTCATGCCGCCCTGGGCCTGGAGGGGGACCAGGACCGTCTCCCCCTCGCTCAGTCCGGAGGTGATCTCCACGAACTCCCCGTCTCCGCCCCCCAGGGTGACGGTCCGCTCCTCCACCTTGGAGGGGTCGGCCACGGCGGCTCCGTCCTCCGACAGGCAGCCCTCCAGGGGGACCAGCACCGTGTCTCCCCTCTGCACCGCCGAAGCGGGGATGGTCAGGGCCTGTTCCTTCCGCTCCACCACGATGTCGGCGGAGACGTTCATGCCGGGGTTCAGTCCGCCGTAGTCTTCCAGCAGTATGGTGGCGGGGTAGGTGGTAAAGCCGTTGGTGGTGGTCCCGTTGATGCTCACCCGGTCCACCTTGCCCTGGAAGACCTGGCCGGGGATGGCGTCGGCGGTGATATCCACCGTTTGGCCCTCCTGAATTTTGCTCAGGTCCAGCTCGCTGATGTTCATCTCCAGCTTCAGGTAGCTCAGGTCGTAGATCACAGCCAGGGAGCCAGATTCAATGTTGTTCACGTTGTCCCCGGCCTTCACGTTCTTCTCGATGACTGTGCCCGAGATGGGGGAGGGGATGGTGTAGTTCTCCAAAGCGTCCTGGGCCCGCTGGAGGGAGAGCCGGGCGTTCTCCATGGCGATGGACAGGTCCTCCAGGGCGCTCTGGGCGGCGGTCCCACCCAGCTCGGCCAGCACGTCCCCGGCGGACACCCGGCTGCCGGCGGAGACGGGGACCGAGGTGACCTCCCCGCTGGCCTGGGCGGAGATGGTCTGGCGCAGGGCCTCCTGGAATTTGCCGCTGCCGGCGCAGGAGATGTCCCCCACCTCCGCGGTGGCGGAGTGGTCACAGGTGAGGGCCCCGGGATTCTCCACCCGAAGCTTCACGTTCCGCACCAGGGCCCCGCCCGTCCCCACCAGGTCGGCGGTGGAGACCGACTCCACCGTCCCAGGCAGTACCTCCAAGCTCCCGGCGATGGTCACCTGGGCGCTCTGGCCGGGGAAGACCCGCTGGGCGTCAGCGGAGTGGAAGGGCAGGGTGAGGGTGAGGGTGGAGGTGTCCGCAATCTCCGCGATGGGGGAGCCGGGGGCCACCGTGTCCCCCTTCTGGACCAGCACCTGCTGGACCACTCCCTCCGCCCCCGCCCGGACGGTGAGGTTCTTGGCCAGGTCGTCATAGCCCTTCTGGGCCTGCCGCACCGACAGTTCGGACTGCTGGATGTTCATCTGGGCGTCCCCCGCGTCCAGGCGGTAGAGCACATCCCCCTTCTCCACCCGGTCCCCCACCTCAAAGGGGGCCTCCAGCACCTCGCCGGTGACCAGGGGCTTGAGGTAGTAGGAGTCAATGGGCGTGATGGTCCCTGTGCCGGACACCGCGGTCGTCAGGTCCCGCCGCTGGACCGTGTCCGGAATGTACTGTCCCTGGAGCCCGCCGCCGGGGGCCTGCTGGGGCCGGAGGGTGAACCAGTAGACCCCCGCCCCTGCTATGGCCAGCAGGACCGCCAGCCGCAGCAGCTTTTTGGGCCGCCTGGGCAGCTTGAGGGCGGGGCGCTTCTTCTCCTTTTTGGGTTCTGTGTCCTGGGGGGACTGCAATGTCTGGGTGGTTTCCATGGTCATTCTCCTTACCTTGTGGTTTGCCTGAAGGGGGGATCCCCTTGTCTCTTCGGTGTTCCGGCTGTCTTCCGTGAACTGTATTGTAGCGGATGATCCTTACATTTCTCAAAAGAAAACTTAAAAATTTCATTAAATTTTTTCCGGAAGCGGAAGAGGCTGGAGCCACTGTACACCCTCCACCAGGGGGAATGTCAAGAAAAAAACAGCGCCCCGGACCATTTTTTGTCCGGAGCGCCATATGCCTCTGGGATAGGGGCCTTCCCGCTACTCCGCGGAGATCATGTAGTAGTACACCGGCTGTCCCCCGGGGAGCAGGGTGACCTCCGCGTTGGGGCAGGCCGCAACAAAGATCTCCTCCGCCTGGCGGGCCTGCTCCTCCTCCACGTCCTCCCCGTAGAAGATGGAGATGAACTCCGCCTCCTGGTGGCTGTCCGACCGGGCCAGACGCTCCAGCAGGGCGGTGAGGTCCTGGTCCGTGCCGAAGAGCTGGTGCTCCTCCAGGGCCAGGTAGTCCCCCTGCCGGATGGCGAAGCCCCCGAAATCCGAGTCCCGGGCGGCGTAGGTGATCTCGCTGGTGCGCACATTGGAAAAGCCTCCGGTCATGGCGGCGGTGTTGGCCTCCTCCTCCGCCTCCGGGTCGGCGCACAGCATGGCGGAAATCCCCTGGGGCACGGTCTTGGTGGGCAGGACCACCACCTTTTTGTCTTCACACAGGGGGATGGTCTGCTGGGCGGCCATGATGATGTTCTTGTTGTTGGGCAGTACATAGACCGTCTGGGCGGGGGTGGCCTCGATGGCCCTGAGGATGTCCTGGGTGGAGGGATTCATGGTCTGACCGCCCCCCACAATGCCGTCCACCCCCAGGTCCCGGAACACCGCCTCCAGCCCCGCGCCGGCGCACACCGCCACGTAGCCGAACCTCTTCTCCGGGGCCGCCTTGGCCGGGGGCGCACCCTCCAGCCCGGCCTCCACCGCCTCCAGGTCGTCGGTGCTCTGCACGTGCCGTCCGGCGGCCAGGTCCTCCGCCTGGGTACGCATATTCTCAATCTTGGCCAGCTCCAGCACCCCGTACTTCTGCCCCTCGTTCAAGGCGTCCCCGGGGGTGTTGGTGTGGACGTGGACCTTGAAGGCCCCGTCGTCCTCCCCGATGACCAGGCTGTCCCCGATGGAGTTCAAATACTTGCGGAAGGGCTCCAGGTCCACATCGGGCCGGTTTTTGCGCACGATGAAGACGGTGTCGAAGGCGAAGGTGATCTCCTCGGGGGACAGGGCTCCGAAGTCGGCCCGCTCACTGGAGGCGTCCTCCTCCTGGGTCTCGGGCATGGGCAGGCCCTGGAGCTCATCCAGCATCCCCTGGAGGATGACCAGAAATCCCTTGCCGCCGGCGTCCACCACCCCCGCCTTTTTCAGCACCGGGTTCTGGTTGATGGTGTCGGCCAGGGCGATGCGGCCCTCCTCGATGGCGGCGGCCAGGACGCTCTCCAGATCGCTGTCCTCCCTGGCGCAGCCGGCGGCCCGGGCGGCGGACAGGCGGGAGACGGTAAGGATGGTCCCCTCGGCGGGCTTCATCACCGCTTTATAGGCGGCGGCCACCCCGAAGTCCAGCGCCAGGGCAAAGTCCCGTCCGTCCATGGTCTCCTTGTCCTTGATGGCCTTGGACAGACCGCGGAACAGCAGGGACAGGATGACGCCCGAGTTTCCCCGGGCCCCCCGCAGCAGCGCGGAGGCCGCACCCTGCGCCGCCTGGCCCACGGTGTCATAGCGGTTCTTCTTCATCTCCTGCGCCGCCGCCCCGATGGTCAGGGTCATGTTGGTCCCGGTGTCGCCGTCGGGCACGGGGAAGACGTTCAGGTCGTTGATGGGCTGCATCTGGGCAAAAATGGCGGCGTGGGCGTGGATAACCATCCGCTGGAAGGCCGCCGCGTCGATATTGTGTACCATAGTCGGCAAAATCCTTTCTACGAATGGTTAGAATCGCATAGAGTCCACGCACACATCCACCGAGGCAACCTCCACCCCTGTGGTCTTGCTGACCACGTAGCGGACCTCCCCCATAATGGAGCGGCAGACCGCCATCAGGTTGACCCCGTTCTCCACAATGATGTGCAGCTCAATGGAGACGGTCCCGTCCTCGTTGTAGTACACCTTGACTCCCTTGGCCATGGACTCCCGCTTGAGCAGATGGACCAGCCCGTCGGTGGTGGAGCGCACCGCCATCCCCTTCACCCCGTAGCAGTTGGTGGCCGCGCTTCCGGTGACGGTGGTAAATACGTCGCTGCTGATGCGGATCTCGCCCAATTCTGTTTCCAGTTTCATGGGTCCTTACCTCCCTTTCCATGAGGATCGAAGCGTTTTTGATTCTGTCCCTATTGTATTCGATTTCGTCGGAAAATACAAGCCCAAATTGACCGTTCTCCGTGCCCGTCTCGTAAAATCTGGTTTCTCCTCCTTCCAGGGGCGCGATGACCGCGGACACGACAAGTCGTGTCCCTGCATACGCACGCCTGGACCGTACCAGAGAAACCGCCGTAAGAAAAAATCCCCTCTGTCCAGCCCACACAATATATATATTTTATATCCACTAATCTTTTTTGAAATATTTTCATTTTTCCTATTGACATTCGTGATTTTATATAATAATATAATGGCACAGAAAGCTTTCCTTATCGAGTTGCCATATCCACAACCTATATTTTGGGGTATAGGTTGTATAAAGCAGATGGTACATTACATAATACTTTTGAATATTCAACCCACAAATAGATGATTCTGGTTGCACTGGAGGTAACCGCATTGGCATTCTGGAATCATATTTCATCCCGCATTCTTCCTGCTGGCTTATGCTTGTTCAGCGCCCTCTCGTTTCTTCCCCTCCTGCTCAACGGCATTTATGAGCCATCAGTACTGGAGTTTCTTTTCCTGACCATTGGAATGACCTTTCCGCTGGAATTTGTTGAGCGCTGGGCAAAGCGGGACACGAAAACTGCTTTGATCAAAAAACTGACCAAGGTAATTGATTTCTATTTAGGCTTTTTACTTCTCTTCCTTGTGGGCACATTCGCTGGTATTGTGTTCGATTGGGTGCCCCCCATCTTAATGATGAAACTATTCGCCGCAGCTGCATTCCCCTATATTGCGCTCCATTTCGCCTGCGTCATATTCCGGAGCGGGGATGTTCCACAGTCCTAGCAAGCTTGACACTCCCCCCACAGCGCACTGCCCCCGCCCCTGACCGGATCTCTGGTTCAGGGACGGGGGCTTTCTATTTTATATCCAGACTCCGCGCCGCGATGCCGCTCTAGACGTGTCCGCTTCCGGAATTGTACAAAAAAACAGCCCGCGGTCAGCGGGCGCACAGCATATGGGAGATGCTCTCTATTCCGGGATACTCAAGCGTCCCTCTGCGCCTCTCTCCGCTCCACCCGGACCACCAGGGCGGTACGGTCGTCGGTGGCCTGTTGGGGGCTGTTGGTGACCAGCTCCCGGGCCAGGTCCTTGGGGCTGCCCCCGTCAAAGCCGGCAAGCCGCTCCCGAAGCCAGCCGTCCTCCTCTCCGCCGCACACCCCGTCGCTGATCATCAGCACGCAGTCCCCGGGGGCCAGACGCAGGGAGAAGTGGTCCAGGGGGGGCTCCTCCTGGCCGAAGGCGGACAGGCCGGCGGGGAGGGAGCTGCCTGAAAGCCGCTGCACGCTTGTCCCCTTCTTCACATAGGTGGGGGCGGCTCCCAGCTTGAACAGCTCCCCCTCGCCGGAGAACAGATCAATCTGGAGCAGGTCCACCGTGGTAAAGCCCCCTGTCTCCTCCCCCCGGAGGGCCAGAGCGGAGGCCAGGGTGGTCAGGGCGTGCCGGGTCTCCACCCCCGCCTGAAGCAGCTGCTCCAGCAGGCGCACCGCCAGGGAGCTCTCCCGGTTGGCCTCGGGACCGCTGCCCATGCCGTCGCACAGCAGCAGGTAGAGCTTGCCGTCCGGCCGTTTGAAATAGGTCCCCGCGTCCCCGCTGACCGTCTCCCCGTTCTTCTTTTTGGCGGCCACCCCGGCCAGGGCCATCAGCGGCTCCAGCTGGAGGAGGGACAGGGTGTGCTCCCCCTCCTCCTCCACCCGGAGGGGGATTCCCAGGGCACGGGACAGGTCCTGTACCCGGCTGGGACGGGCCAGCTCCCCGCAGTCCGGGCCCTCCGCCTCCACCCGGACCAGACCCCGCCCGTCCCGGAACACCGCCCCCCGGCTCTTGACCCCCAGCTCCGCCAGACGCTGACGCAGGCGGCGGTCCCCGGCGGGGTCGGGGGTGAGCTCCCGGCCCAGCTCGGCGGCGGCGGAGCCCAGAAGATCAGACAGCTGGGCGTACTGCCGGCACACTGCGGCCCGGTTCTCCCGGACCCGGGCGGCGTACTGGCGGCGGTAGAACAGGGCGGTGAGCTCCTCGTTCACCGTGCGCAGGAAGAGGGGGAAGTGGATGCACCGGTCGGCGAAATATTTGGGAAAATCCCCGCTCTCCGCCCTCCCCCGGTCCACCATGGCGGCGGTGGCGTCGTTCAGGGCGTTGAAGGTGGTGTTGTAGTCCTGCTTCCAGCACCGGTCCCGCAGGGAACAGCTCCGGCACACCCGGCTGGCCGTCCGGTCATAGACGGCGGCGGTGTCGTTGTCGTTCTCCGGGGGCCGGAAGGCGGAGCGCAGGGCGTCATACAGGGTGTGGAAGGCCTGGGCGGTGTGCTCCAGGCGGCTCTGGACCAGGCGCTGGGCCCGGGGGTCCGCCGTGCTGGACTGGTCGGGGGTGAGCCACACCGCCAGCCTGCGCACCGCCCTCCCCGGCACGGCCAGCAGGAGGAGGCAGGCCAGCACCACCTCATACAGCGCCCCCAGCGGCAGGCCCTGCTCCAGCGCCCCCAGCACCGCCGACCCCGCCGCCAGCCCGCCGGCCAGTCCCCCCACCAGGCGGCTCCGGCCCCGGCACAGCCCCGTGACCAGCCCGGTGAGGGCGTAGGCCATGGTGTACAGGGTGATCTCCGGGACGGCCAGGTCCATGGCCAGACCGGCCCCGATCCCCACCACCGCTCCGGCGGCGCACCCGCCCTGCCAGGCGCACAGCAGCACCCCCGCCAGGGCCAGCACCCGGCCCAGAGAGACCCCGCCCGCCTCCAGAGGGGCCAGGGCGGTCAGACAGGCGCAGGCCAGGACCAGCATCCCGCCGCGGCGGGCGGCGGAGACGGGCTGACGCTCCCGCCGGCCCGCCGGAGCCAGCGCCCGCTGGAATGCCCAGACGCAGGCCGCCATCAGCACGGACTCCAGCAGGAGGTAGACCCCCTCCTCCCCCCGCCGCCCGTCGTGGGAGAGGAGAATCAGCCCGGTGAAGCCGCCAAAGCTCCCCGCCACCAGGGGCATCACCCAGGGCCGGTGCAGCGGCTTCCAGTCGTAGAAGGCGAAGGCCACCGCAAAGGTCAGGATGGCGCAGGAGGTGTACCGCAGAGCGGCGGACAGCTCCAGGGTGGCGAAATAGCCAAAGCATCCCCCCACCAGCGCCCCCGCCCCGCACAGCCCCGAGCCGGCCGCCCCCACCAGCGCCACCGCAAAGGGCGCCCGCCCGTCAAAGATGACCGCTCCGGCCAGCACTGCCGCCAGCAGCAGGTGGATGCCCGCCTCCGCCCACAGCAGCAGGGCGGAGGCGGAGATTTTTACCTGCTCTCTGCGGTCCGACTTCTGCCGGAGCTTGGTCAGTTTGGTGTAAATCGTCTGTTTGGCTGTCATGCCAGACCCCTCCTCGCGTGAATGTGGCCCCCATTATATTCCAGTTTCTGGAAATTATGCGTCGAAAGCGGCGGGACCGCTCTTTTTATTGCCAGACTCCCGCTCCAGGCCGGTTTTGTGCCGGAAGAAACGGGGAAAATGCGCCCTGCCTCTTGCAAAACCGCTTCCAGATGATTACAATAGTGCTCAGCATATATCCGCCGGAGAAGGAAGGGGTTTTTTACTTGGACAAACACGAAAACAGAAGGACCACCCTCAACGACCTGGCCCCCGGGCAGAGCGGGACCATTTTGTCGGTGGGCAGCCAGTCGGGGGCGGTGAAGCGGCGGCTGGTGGATATGGGCCTCACCCCGGGAACCCGGGTGAAGGTCCACAAGATCGCCCCCTTGGGGGACCCTCTGGAGGTGGGCCTCCGGGGGTATGAGCTGTCCCTGCGCCGGGAGGACGCCGCCCAGATCGTCATGGGCCAGCCCCAGCGCACCGCGCACACCGCCCGGGCCGCCATGACCCGCCGCGCCCCCGACCCGGAGACCGCCCGCCGTCAGCTGGCCGACCACGCGCATGAGCTGGCGGTCCATGGCCGGGGCTACGACCCCTCCGCCCACGACAGCCGGCCCATGCGCGTCGCCCTGGCAGGCAACCCCAACTGCGGCAAGACCACCCTCTTCAACGCCCTCACCGGCTCCAACCAGTATGTGGGCAACTGGCCCGGGGTCACGGTGGAGAAGAAGGAGGGCTCCGCCCAGCTGGGAGACAAGACCCTCACGGTGGTGGACCTGCCCGGCATCTACTCCCTGTCCCCCTACTCCATGGAGGAGATCGTGTCCCGGGATTTTATCATCGGCGAGGCCCCGGACTGCATCATCGACATTGTGGACGCCACCAATCTGGAGCGCAACCTCTACCTCACCATCCAGCTGCTGGAGCTGGAGCGCCCCACGGTGGTGGCCCTCAACTTCATGGACGAGGTGGCCAAGCGGGGGGACCAGATCGACACAGAAAAACTGTCCAAGGAGCTGGGCATCCCGGTGGTCCCCATCACCGCCCGCACCGGGGAGGGGCTGGATCTGCTCCTCCACACCGCCCACCGGCAGATGCACCTGGGCTTCACGGTGGAGCCCGACGACCTGTATGACGAGTACACCCACGACATCCACCACCGCATGGGGGAGCTGCTCCACGACTACGCCTACGCCGCCGGCCTCCCCGCCCACTGGACCGCCATCAAGCTGCTGGAGGGGGACGCCATTGTGGAGCGGGCTCTGGACCTGCCCGGGGAGGTCAAGGGGAGGCTGGACGCTCTGGTGGCGGAGTATGAGAACTCCAGCGACCTGGGGGACCGGGAGACCCTCATCGCCGACAGCCGCTACCAGTACATCCAGCGGGTGGTGGAGGCGGCGGTGGTCAAGGGGGACCGTGCCGGGGTCCTCAGCCTCAGCGAGCGGATCGACAAGGTGGTCACCCACCGGGTCTGGGCCATCCCCCTGTTCCTGTGTACCATGCTCCTGATGTTTGTAGTCACCTTCGGTCCCTTTGGCTCCCGGCTCTCTGACGGGGTGGGGACGGGGATGGACGCCCTGGGGAGCGGGCTGGCCAGGGCGCTGGAACGCATGGGGGTGTCCCACGTGCTCATCTCCCTGGTGTGTGACGGCATCATCTCCGGGGTGGGGGGCGTGCTCACCTTCCTGCCCCAGATCGCCCTGCTGTTCCTCTTCCTCTCCTTTTTGGAGGACTCTGGCTATATGTCCCGGGCCGCCTTCATCATGGACCGGGCCCTGCGCCGCTTCGGCCTGTCCGGCAAGGCTTTTATTCCGATGCTCATGGGCTTTGGCTGCTCGGTCCCCGCCATCATGGGGGCCAGGACCATGGAGAACGAAAAGGACCGCCGCATGACCATCCTCCTCATCCCCTTCATGTCCTGCTCCGCCAAGCTCCCCGTCTACGGCCTCCTCTCCGCCGCCTTCTTCGGACCCTGGGCGGGGCTGGTGGTCTTCGGGCTCTATGTCACCGGTATGGTTGTGGGGGTGCTGTCCGGGCTGTTTTTCAAAAAAACTCTTTTCTCCGGGGAGCCCGCCCCCTTTGTGCTGGAGCTCCCCCCCTACCGGCTGCCCTCCCTGGGGAACATGCTCACCCACGTGTGGCAGAAGGTGAAGGGCTTTTTAATCAAGGCCGGGACCCTCATCCTGCTCATGTCGGTGGTGCTGTGGCTGCTGCAATCCTTCGACTTCTCCCTGCGCATGGTGGAGGACCCCGCCCAGAGTATGCTGGGGTCCCTGGGCGGCATGATCGCCCCCCTCTTCGCCCCCTGCGGCTTCGGACAGTGGCAGGCCGCTGTGGCGCTGCTCACCGGGCTGGTGGCCAAGGAGATGGTGGTCTCCTCCCTGTCCATGTTCTACGGCTTCTCCCTCACCGCCGCCAGTGGGGAGGTCGCCGCCGCTATGACCGGGTTCTCCCCCCTGTCCGCCTTCTCCCTGCTGGTGTTTATTCTGCTCTATGTCCCCTGCGTGGCCGCCGTCTCCACCCTGTTTAAGGAAATGAACAGCCGGAAATGGGCCTGGTTCTCCATCGCCTGGCAGGTGGGCTGCGCCTATCTCGTGTCTATGCTGGTGTTTCAGATCGGGGGGCTGTTTTTCTAGCCTCTGCCCCCGGTTGACAACACGTAATGTTATGTGTATAATGGAGACGTAAGGCGTATAAATGAATATACGGCAAGGGCCATTCTAAAGATGGATGGAGAGGAGAATTGACCATGGCAAACTATGTTTACCCCGCGGTATTCCATCCAAACGAGGATGACAGCTCCATCACGGTGATTGTCCCTGACCTGCCGGGGTGCATCACGGAGGGAAAGGACCTGGCCGACGCTCTCTTTATGGCGGAGGACGCAGTTTCCATGTGGCTTTGGTATGCGGAGGACAGCCATACTCCCATTCCCGCCGCCACCCAGCCGCCCCGGACGGAGACCCCGGAGTTTGTCAACCTGGTCCGCGTGGACCTGGATGAATACCGCCGAAGCACGACTCCCGAGCGGTCAAGAAGACGCTGTCCATTCCCAGCTGGCTGAACGCTCAGGCGGAGCAGGCCGGTATCAATTTCTCCGCGGTCCTCCAGGAGGCGCTCAAGGCCCGGCTGAGGATTGGCCAAGGGAGCGGAACGCGATAAAAGTGATGTGACTGCATATGATAAAACTCATTGCGCTGGATCTGGACGGGACTCTGCTGGACCCCGCGGGCCGGATCGCGGGCGGGGCCAGGGAGGCCATTGCCCAGGCCCGGGCGGCGGGGGTACGGGTAGTGCTCAACACGGGCCGGCCCATTCCGGAGGTTTTATATTTTGCCCGGGCGGCGGGGTGTGACGCGCTGAACGGCTGTCTGGGGGGCGCGGCTCTGGTGGACCGGGACAGCGGCCAGGTGCTGGAGCGGCGGGACATCCCCCAAACCTCCGGCCGGCGGGCGCTGGAGCTGTGCCTGGGGCGGGAAATCGAGCTGATGATCTTCGCCGGCAATGAAATTTTGCTGGACCCCTTCTCCCAAAGCTCCCTGCTGCGGACCTACCCCTTCCCCGCTTTCCACCAAAACGCCGTCCTCACCCCGGACCCGCTGGCCTACATGGCGGAGCGCGGCCTGCCTCTGACCAAGCTCCACGGGGACTGGAACCGGGAAAACTACCCCTTGAAGGAGCTGTCCGGTCTGGAGGGGATTGCGCTCACCTCCTCCAACGACCACGACTTTGAGGTGACCGCCGCCGGGGTGGACAAGGGGTTTTCCTTGCGCTGGCTGGCGGAGCGGTACGGGGTCTCCCTCTCGGAGTGCGCCGCCGTGGGGGACAGCGACAACGACCTGGCCATGCTCCGGGCCGCCGGACTCCCCATCGCCATGGGCAACGCCTCCCAGGGGGTGAAGGACGCCGCCGCCCGTATCGCTCCTCCCTGTGGAGAGGGGGGCGCGGCCTGGGCCATTTTAAGCTGCCTGGATTAAAAAAATCTCCATTCCCAACTGCGGGAATGGAGATTTTTCTGGTTCATGGGAGCTGACACATGCCGTTCAATCCAGCTCCTGACCGGTGAACAGCGCTCTGGGCAGGAGGCCGGACAGGGCGGTGAGTATCGGAGAAAACCCACCGTCCTGCTGGAGCCTGCGGGGGGAGGCCACCTTGGTTCTGGACTCCAGGGGGCCGGTTGGCAGGGAGACCATCACGCTGGGGGTGGACTGGCTCAGGCTGGTAATCATCTCCCCCTGGTGGAGGGAGACGATATGCCGCACGATGGGCAGGCCCAGTCCCGCGCCCTGGCCGGGGAGTGGGATACCGCCGGCCCCGCCCTCCTGGAGCAGGGCGTCCATCTGCCGCTGGTCCAGCAGAGGGCCGTTGTCCGAGACGGTGAGGACCGCCCGGGACCGTGTGCGGCGCAGGCCCAGGATCACCCGCCCCTCCCCCACCGCCCGGGCGGCGTTGGAGATCAGCTCCAGCAGCATACGCTGAATGAGCTCCGGGTCGCCGGGGATGAGCAGACTCCGTTCAGGGCACTCGTAGTCCAGTGTCACGCCGGCCCGATGAAGCAGATCATAGGCGTCGGACACCAGATGCCGGCACAGACCGCTCAGGTCTGTGGTTAAGGGGTGGAACTCCACGCTCCCCTCGGCGGCCTGCTGCATATAGGACAGGTTGTTTACCAGGCGGAACATCCTGTGAAAGCTTTGAGAGAAGGAGGACAGGGGGAGCGCGGCCTGTCCGTCCTCCTCCCAAACGCGGGGCGCGCCTATCAGCTCCCCCAGCAGCTCCCGCAGATGCCGGAGCACGCTGTCCATCTGGCACTGGGTCAGAAGACGCTGGGGGGCGGGGCGGAACAGAACCAGCTGCTCCCCCGCCACCGGAGCGGCGCTGAAGGTATAGGAGTTGGGCCCTTGGGTGAAGCTGCCCGCCCCCGCCGGAACGGTACAGGCCATCTCCAAAAAGTCCGGCACCGGGGAACCCGCCTCCAGCTGGGGCAGGTAGTAGCGTGCGGCGGCGTTGACCCCTGTCACCGTGCCGCGGCTGAGACAGACCATAGGCTCGGGAAAAATATCAAAGACAGGCTGCATCGAATCAAACATAAGCAATCCTTTCAAACGAGGGGCGAAGCCGCATGACCCCGTTGAGATATAGGATATGCGGCGGAACAAAGATTCACGCCTGTAACAGTATAACAAATTTTTCAGTACACCACAAGAGAAAAGTCGAATTATGTCGTAAAAAAACGCGGCACCCTCCCATACCCCAGGGAGTACGCCGCGCCTATCCAACTCCGGCGGACTTTTTTTCCTCCTTCTCAGCATTCAAACGATCCAGCCCCATACGAATGAGCTGCCGGTATATTTCGGAATAGGACTCATCCTGGAACAGGCCGCCCTTGAGCTCAGCAACAGCGGCCTCTATGTCCTCCGGAACAGCCAGTACGAATCGTTTGTTCTTCGCCGCCATTTGACTGCCTCCCTCTGTCTCTCTGGTGGTTGGGTGAATCTCTGGTTACATTATAGTGGTGGAGTGGTTCACTTGTCAATAGGCAAATCCGCGCTTTTTCAGCACTTGCATAACTGGTTCACTGATGTTATAATGTGCTGGGAGGTGAGCTTATGGCAACCCAAAAGCCCAGATATTCCATCACTTTGGACAAGGATATGTTCGAGGAGGTGGAAAATTTCCGCTTTGAGCACCGCTATCAGACACGCAACCAGGCTACAATCGCTCTGATCCGTTTGGGCCTTGACGCAGTGCGAGAACAGCAAAAACAGCAGTCCCAGCCGGTGAAGAGAGCCTGACCCAGGCGGTCTGAACGGTAAAAGGGAAAAATTTTTCCAGTATCCGTATAAAATTCTATGAAAAAACACACTAGGAAAAAGAGGAAGTCCGGGGTATAATAAGTAACGAAAACCGTGGGAGCGCCGCGGATATTACACGAAAAGGAGTCATTCATATGAGCATTAAAGTTGGCATCAATGGGTTTGGCCGCATTGGCCGTATGGTGTTCCGCGCCAGTCTCAACCACCCCGAAATCGAGATCGTAGGGATTAACGATCTGTGCCCCGCTGACTATCTGGCCTATATGCTGAAGTATGACACGATGCATGGTCAGTGCCCCGCTGAGGTCTCCAGCACCGAGAATGCGATTGTAGTCAATGGCAAGGTGATTCCCATCTCCGCTGAGAAGAACCCCGCAGACCTGCCCTGGGCCAAGCTGGGCGCTGAGTACGTGGTGGAGTCCACCGGCCTGTTCCTGACTCAGGAGAAGGCTCAGGGACATCTGGACGCCGGCGCCAAGAAGGTCGTCATGTCCGCTCCCTCCAAGGACGCCACCCCCATGTTCGTGTGCGGCGTGAACCTGGACAAGTACACCCCCGACATGAACTTCGTGTCCAACGCCTCCTGCACCACCAACTGCCTGGCCCCCATCGCCAAGGTCCTCAACGACAACTGGGGCATCACGGACGGCCTGATGACCACCGTCCACTCCACCACCGCCACTCAGAAGACCGTGGACGGCCCCTCCCTGAAGGACTGGCGCGGCGGCCGTGCGGCGGCTGGCAACATCATCCCCTCCTCCACCGGCGCCGCTAAGGCCGTGGGCAAGGTCATCCCCGAGCTGAACGGCAAGCTGACCGGTATGTCCATGCGTGTCCCCACCCTGGACGTGTCCGTGGTGGACCTGACCGTCAACCTGGCCAAGCCCGCCAAGTATGAGGAGATCTGCGCCGCCATGAAGAAGGCCTCCGAGGGCGAGCTGAAGGGCATCCTGGGCTATACCGATGAGGCGGTTGTCTCCTCCGACTTCCTGGGCGACACCCGTACCTCCATCTTCGACGCTGACGCCGGCATCGCCCTGACCGATACCTTCGTGAAGGTCGTCTCCTGGTACGACAACGAGATCGGCTACTCCAACAAGGTCCTGGAGCTCATCGAGCACATGTACAAGGTCGATCACAAGTAAGCTTTTCCACAATGCGCTTTTCCCTCCCCCGGTCGGGGGAGGGATTTTTTTGCATATTTTCCATGGGTGGTACAGGGACATGACTTTTCATGTCTGCACAATCATCGGGACGTCTCCAAAAAGCCGGATGTCGGAACACAAAAAAGCGGGAGCCGCTGTCCCAGCGGCTCCCACTTCAAAAAGCAGTATCATATTACACCAGCTGAATAATGGCCATCTCTGCGGCGTCGCCCCGTCTGGGACCCACGCGGACGATACGGGTATATCCGCCCTTCCGGCCGGCGTACTTGGGGCCGATTTCCTTAAACAGCTTGTTGGCCACGTCCTCCTTGGTGATGTAGGACAGCGCCTGACGGTAGGAGGCCAGGGTGTTATCCTTAGCCAGGGTAATCATTTTCTCCGCCACAGGAGCAACCTCCTTGGCGCGGGTAACAGTGGTCTTGATCTGCCCGTTCTCCAGCAGATAAGTGACCATAGCGCGGAGCATAGCCCGGCGCTGATCGCTGGTACGGCCCAGCTTACGATGCTTTTGAGACATAACAATACACTCCTTTGGCCTCACAGACGAGGTCCTGTTCAATTCGTTCATTTGGTCCTGCTCAGACCGGGAGCACCCCGCAGGGACAAAGGCTCCTTCGTGCGCGGGGAGGACGTTACATACCCCCAACGCTGCTCCCCTTTTCCCGGCGCTTCCGGGGAGGGGGGTTAGTTATTCTCCTCCGCGGCCAGGGAGAGCCCCATCATGGACAGCTTGTTGATGACCTCCTCCAGGGACTTCCGGCCCAGGTTGCGGACCTTCATCATCTCCTCCTCCGTCTTGGAGATCAGGTCCTCCACCGTGTTGATGTTGGCCCGCTTCAGACAGTTGTAGGAGCGTACGGACAGGTCCATATCGTCAATGGTCATCTCCATCACCTTGTCCCGCTGGGCCTCCGCCTTCTCCACCACGGTGGAGCGGCTGCCCATCGTCTCAGACAGGTCGGTAAACAGGGCGAAGTGGTCGCACAGGATACGCGCCCCCAGGGAGACCGCGTCCCGGGCGTCAATGGTCCCGTTGGTCCACACCTCAAGGGTCAGCTTATCATAGTCGGTGGCGTCGCCCACGCGGGTATTTTCCACCGTATAGTTGACCTTGCGCACCGGGGTATAGATGGAGTCCACCGGGATGATGCCAATGATGGCCTGAGCGGGCTTGTTCTTGTCCGCAGAGACGTACCCCCGCCCGTGGGACAGGGTCAGCTCCATGGAAAGGGTGGCTTCCGGGCTCAAGGTGGCGATATGCAGCTCCGGGTTGAGGATCTCCACATCCGCGTCCGCTTTGATGTCCCCGGCAGTCACCTTTCCCTCGCCCGCGGCCTCAATATGGACGGTTTTCACACCCTCGCAGTGCAGCTTGGCGATGATGCCCTTCACATTCAGCACGATCTCGGTCACATCCTCTTTGATACCGGGGATGGTGGTGAACTCATGCTGGACACCGGCGATCTTGATGGAGGTCACCGCGGTACCGGGCAGGGAGGACAGCAAGATCCGCCTCAGGGAGTTGCCCAGGGTGGTGCCATAGCCCCGCTCCAGCGGCTCCACCACGTACTTTCCGTAGGAGCCGTCGCCGGGATTTTCCACACAGTCAATGCGGGGCTTTTCAATTTCTATCATATGCTGGAATACCCTCCTTCTTCTAGCCGGCGTCCCTGCGCCGGCTCATTCAGCTCACCAATATCTGAGGGTTCTCTAAGTCTGTGCCGGCCGCCGGGCGGAGAGCTGCGGAACCGCTTCCGCAAAACTCCGCCGCGGCCTGGGGATTACTTAGAATACAGCTCGACGATGAGGTGCTCTTCCACGGGGAAGTCGATATCGTCCCGGGTGGGCATGGCGACGACAGTGCCCTGGAGGGTGTTCTTGGCGCGGTCCAGCCACTTGGGCGTGTTGACAATGGGGGCGTCCTCGCCGGTCAGGCGCTTAAACTTGACGGAGGAGCGGCTCTTCTCCCGCACCTCGATCACGTCGCCCGCCTTCACCAGGTAGGAGGGCACGTCCACCCGCTGGCCATTGACGGTAAAGTGGCCATGGGTGGTCAGCTGCCGGGCCTCCCGCCGGGTCATGGCGAAGCCCAGGCGATACACCACATTGTCCAGCCGGCGCTCGATGAGGGTCAGCAGGTTCTCGCCCGTCTTGCCCTGCATCCGGGACGCCTTCTCATAGTACATATGGAACTGCTTCTCCATAATGCCATAGACGAACTTGACCTTCTGCTTCTCGGTCATCTGCATGGCATACTCGGACTGCTTCTTGCGCATCTGGCCCTTGGGGTTGCGCTCAGTCGTTTTCTTGGCATAGCCCATGGCGGCGGGGGACAGGTTCAGCGCCTTGCACCGCTTGGCGATGGGCTGCATATTTCTAGCCATCTGTCAAAACCTC
>JAAWSG010000093.1 GCA_022801435.1 Lawsonibacter sp. | reverse complement strand
GTCCTTGTCAAAGCGGACGTGGAGCTCTCCGCCCCCCAGGGCCTTGCCCGCCAGGATGAACTCCTCCACCACATGGCAGTTGGTGACGATGTATTGGGGGTCCGTTCCCGCCTCCCCCACAAAGAAGCCGGTGCCCCGCCAGTAGTTCATATGTCCATCCTTGTCCGGCGCGCCGGTGGTAATCATGACGATGCCATTCAGGGTGTCCTGGCTGAAGTCCGCGAAAGCGGGGAGCGCCGCTGCCGACAGCAGAAGTGCCGCCAGCAGCGCGGCGGCGATACGATTCCGAACGCGTTTCATGTCATCTCTCCGTTCTTGTTTTTATTGACAGGCAATCAATATTCCTGTGTAATTGTCCTGCCCCAGGACGTGTTTCTCCAAAACCATCCGCTCCAGCAGCCTGGCCCCCTCCTCCGGGTCCGGGGACATACACTCCAGCAGCTCCGGCGGGTTGAGCACCCCGCTGATCCCGTCGGAACACAGCAGCAGGGCGTCCCCCCGCTGGAGCGTCAGGGGCCGCAGGCTCAGGTCCGCCTCGGTGAGCCGGTCGATGCCGATAAAAGCGGTCAGCCGGGGGGCGTCCGGGTCAGAAACAGCACGCTCCTTCTCGATGACCTCCCGCTCCAGCTCCTGGAGGAACAGCCGGTTGAGGCAGGTGTGTTCCCGGTTGAGCTGAAAGACCCCGCCGTTCCGGCACAGATAGATGGCGCTGTCCCCCACGCTGAGCCAGTGCAGCCGCTCCCCCTGGATGTGGAGCGCAGCCAGCGTGCTGCCGCTGCGTCCGCCGGACTGGCGGAACACCTCCTCGCTGACGGCGTGGACGCTGCGGTAGAACCAGCCGGGGATGTCCTCCGTCTCCCGCTCCTGGAAGAGCTGGAGGAACCGCTCCGCCGTCCACTGGCTGGCGGCCTTGCCGTCCTCCATGCCTCCCATGCCGTCGGCCACCAGGGCCAGAAGCCCCTGGGCCTGCTGGAGCTCCCCGCCGGCGGCGTTGACAATGGCGAAAGAGTCCTCCTGCCGCTCCCGGTCCCCCTGACCCTGGAGGTTGGCGATCCGGAGGGACAGCGGGCCCTCTTCCCGGAGGGCAGGCGGCTGGACAGGCTCCGGGGCGGGCGTTTTTTCCCGGGAAAACAGCTTAAACAGTCCCATCCCGCTCCTCCGTCCTCCAGGTGAACCGCTCCCCGCACAGGGGGACAAAGAGCAGCTTGGTCTCCCCGAAGTCGATGAGGTCGTAGGCCTTCAGCGGCATGGGGGTAAAGACTTCCTCGTCGTTCAGGTAGATGATATTCCGCCCCTCGCCGGGGAGGAGGTTGAAGCGGTTGTGCTTGTCGCTGTAGCTGATCTTGGCGTGGTTCTCGGCGGAAATTTTCAGGTCGCCGGTGATGACGATGTCCATCCGCTCGCTGCGGCCGATGGCGTTTACTCCGCCCCGGATGGTGTAGCTCTTGCCCCGGCTGGGACCGGCCACGCAGGCCAGCCAGCCCACCACCGGGTCGAAGCCCATCTGGGACTGCATCATGCCCACCGTCTTGCCCGCCGCCGCCACGCTGACCCCCATACCCGGCGGGGGCGCGGTCTGGACGGGCTCGGGGGCCGGCACGCCGTAGCCCCTGGGGGGCATGGTCTTTTGGGGCGCGGTGACGGAGATGCCCGACAGGGGGGCGGTTTTTTGCGGAGCCGTCACCGATACCCCGGACAAGGGGGCGGTCTTCTGGGCCGCCGTCACCGGAGTTCCGCCCACCGGGGCCGTCCGGCTGGCCGCCGTCACGGGCCGGCCGATGGGGGTGGTGCGTCCGGCGGAGGCCACGGTGATCCGCTGCCCGCCGCAGTAGGGGCAGGTGGGGTATTTGTCCGGGTCGTAGAGGTGGCCCCGGCCGCATTCGATCTGTGCCATAGAATCCCTCCTTTTTAGTTCACTACCGATTCAGATTTACCGAAGGTACATGGTCCAACGGAGACAGGTCCACAACATCACTGCCGTCCGTCAAGGTGACGCTCTGCAAATTGGTCAAGCTGCGAAGGGGAGAGATGTCGGTCACATGGCGCATTGACAATGACAGGGACCGAAGATTGGTCAGCTCCCCCAGGGCAGAGAAGTTGGTAATGGACGGACTGTTATCCTGCCAATCCCAGTTTTGGGCATCCAGAGTGAGTGCCTGGAGTTTGGTCAAACCCGCCAGGGGGGAAGCGTCCACATGGACATGATCTCCGCTTATGCGGAGCTCCAGGCTGGTCAGTTCAGTCAAGTTAGCCAGCGGGCTGAGATCAGTAGCCGCCCCCTCCACATTGCCGCCGTTACTGATACTAAGGCTTTGCAGCCGGGTCAGGTTTTGCAGTGGGCCAAAGTCCTTTACTCCACAGGGAATATCCAAGCTGGTCAGTTCGGTCAGCCCCGCCAGACCCTGAATATCATAGGGACCTGTCTTGTCCTGTCCCATATATTGACGCATGGGCAGTCGCATGGTCTGCACCTTCGTCAAAGTAGCCAGGCCATCTACTTCCGTATAGGTGGCGTTGCCGCTATACAGTTCCAGTGTGACCAGATTGGTCAGGTCCTTTGCCCAGTCAAAGCTGTCCATCTGATCCACGTCCAGCCGCAAGACCTCCAACTGGGTCAGCCCGGAAAATACGGACATATCCTCCACTAGGAAAGGGATGTTGTAGTCCACATAGGACAGACGCAGGTCTTTCAAACTGGTGAGATTCCGAAATACGCCGAAATCGGTGGTAGAGAAGTTACACCACATATCCAGGCGGGTCAGCTTAGTGCAGTTTTCCAAAAAGCTCAGGTCATCTATCGTGGGGCCGACAATGCGCAAATCCTCCAGCTCGGTCAGCCCTGCTAGGGGGGACAGGTCCTTAATATAACTGATGGGCGTATTGCTCCAGTTTCCAGAAGCCAAATTCAGCACTCGAAGCTCCGTCAGTCCTTCCAGAGGAGACAGGTCACTGATTTGGTTTTGGGCGGGAACTTGTAGTTCTGTCAGGTTAATCATGTGCTTCACCTGCGCGAAATCCTCATCGGTCAGGTTGGAAGACTCCTTCAAGTTCAGCTTCCGCAAATCGGTGCTGTACTCCTGTCCCTGAATGGTAATGGATGGAACCTCCGCCTTTTTCAGAGGCGGCAGACCGTCGTCCTGCCCAGTAATAGCGCCCAGAATGCCGCCGCCCCCGCCGTTGTCGTCTCCGCCGCCGGAGCCGCCCAGGATGGCTCCCAGGCCGACGGCGACCACGATTGCCGCCGCGATGCCGCCCAAAATCAGGGGATTGGCCTTCTTCTTGACCGGCTGTGCGGGCGCACCTGCCGCGGGTACCTCCACCACCAGCTGGTTCTCGATGGCGTCCAGAAATTCGGCGGCGGACTGGAAGCGGTCCTCCGGCTGGATAGCCAGGCCCTTCAAAATAGCCTTATCCAGCCACTCCGGGATCTCCGGCAGGACCTGGGAGACGGGCACCAGCTCGTCGTGGTCCAGACGCTCCAGGGATTCCGGGGGCAGGTAGCCCGTCAGGGCGGCGTAGAAGCAGGCGGCGCAGGAGTACACGTCGGTAAACGGCCCCTGACGGCCCCTGCGGATGTACTGCTCCTTGGGTGCGTAGCCGACTTTCAGGATCACGTCCAGACTCTTGCTCTTGTCCCCGATGGAGTACCGGGCGGAGCCGAAGTCCAGCAGCTTCACGTTGCCGTCCTTGGAGATATAGATGTTGTCCGGCGTCACGTCCCGGTGGATAAAGCCCTCGGCGTGGACGGCAGTCAATGCCCGGAGCACCGGGATCATCACGTTCAGCGTCTCGTCCACGGACACCTTCCCGCCGTTGTTGGCGATGTAGCTCTTGAAGCTGACGCCCTCGATATAGTCCATGACAAAATACGAGGTGTCGTTCTGGTCGAAGTAGCTGGACACGCCGGCAATGTTGGGGTGTCCGATGAATTTCGCCAGGGTGCGGGCCTCCTCCTGGAAGCGCTCCGCGCCGTAGGTAAAGTCCTCCGCCCGGGTGTCCATCATAATGGACACGGTGGTCCCCTCCACACGGGTGGCCATCTCGCTGGGCATGTACTCCTTGATGGCCACCCGGGCCTGGAGCTGGGTGTCAAAGGCCACGTAGGTGATGCCGAAGCCGCCCTGACCTAGGACGCGGCCGACGATGTAGCGGTCATTGAGCACCGTCCCCGCCCGCAGGGCCACCGGGAATTTTTGCTGGTTTTCCTCCAGATCAAAGCCGCAGTGGGGGCAAGGGGCGGAGGGGTCCGCCACCTGCCGGAAGCAGTTGTAGCACAGGGTCTTTGTGGTTGGCACAGTCGTCCCCTCCTTTCTTAAAACAGCGTTTTTTCGTTTTCGCTGAACAGCTTGTCGTTGATCTCCGCCAGGGGCGTGCGGTGAAGCAGACCGTGGCTGATGATGGCGTCCCGCTTTAGCCGGGGGTAGACGGGGGCATAGCCCATCCCCTTCAGCAGCAGGTTGGCCTCCTCCAACCCGGCGTCCAGCCCGATGCACAGGCACAGCAGACGGTCCCGGGAGGGCCTGCGCCGCCCGGAAAAAACCTGGTGGAGGTAGACCTCGCTCATTCCCGCCCGCCGGGCCAGCTCCGCCTTGGAGAACCCGCATTTCTCATAGAGCTTGGCCAAAACCCCGGTCAGGTCGGTCTCCACAAAATAGGCCTCATTATCTGTGATGTACTGGTCCAGGCTGGCCTGTTCCATCAGCTCCTGGTTCAGATCGTCGGTGGATTTCTCCCGCATGTCCGTTCATCCCCCCTACCTTCAAAACGAAAGCCAGTATAATATAGGGCTTGCTGAAAAAAGCACATAAGGGAACAAGAACAGAATGGAACGGAAAAAGAGGGCAAGCCAACGCACCAGCCGGAGGCTGGCGTTCAT